>NZ_JBVVQJ010000037.1:0-29438 GCF_055811475.1 Mesorhizobium sp. WSM4829
CGCTACAGCGCTGTTGAGGGCGCGCTCGCGAGCGGCTTCGCTGCCGCCGATCTACACCACGCGGTGGGACACGACCGATCCCGTTGGCTGAACTTGCCCTCTCCCAGGGCTCCGTCAGCCAAAGAAGTGCGCCAATAACGCAGTACGGCATCGACGCTTCTATTCACAAATGTGGCCCTTGGTAGCGAGTGATGATTGAAATTGATCGGTCCCCGACACCCGATCGTGTATCCAGATACGGTCAAGCTGTACATGCACTTTCCGAGCGTCTGCACGGCCTTCTCGCGACCAGATCGTGGAGGACTTCGCATGTATTCTGACCTACAATGTTTCAGAACCTTCCGAGTGATTGCGCTTCGCCTTTTGGCACGATGAGGGCGACGCCAGACAATCCGTGTCGGAGTTGAGGATCGCTAAGCTAGCGTTGAGCTCTGAGTAAATTCAGCAACCGGTACTGGCCGAACCCGAAGGTTTGAGCCCACTCCAGTCGCTCCGCGTTGTCCAACACTTTTTCCATGGAGCCTTCCGTCGGCCCCGGCGTCTGCAATCGGTCATGGTGGAGGCGCGCAACCGGAAGATCTCGGATAGTCTCGGGGATAAATGCTCGCGTCCGTGGTCCGTAGCAAACGGATTAGCCGTCGCTAAGCAAGGGGCGGACCGTCAGCTACTAGGAAAGCACCGGCGGTTTTAAATGTCCGAGAGGGGGCGCAAAGCTGCTATTCCCCGAGCGTAGGGTCACGGCCTGCCGCTGGGCGGTCGCGAAGGAAAGTGTATTGAAGGGGGTCAGATCTTCTCTGTGGACAGGGTGTGATGAGGCGACCCCGAGTTCCGCACTGCCTTTTATGCGACTTTTCGAGCCGAGCACAAATAGTAGCTGAAACCAGCTGGTGTTAATCTTGAACAAGTCGAACCTTAGTTTCGACCCCGGGTCAGAATCCAGCATCGGCCCGGCATAGCGTGCGAGCTGGGGGGGGTCGCGTCGGAGCGGAGAGTACCCGAATCCTTTGGATCGCACGTCCGCCCACGTCAGAGCGATCAATACTTGATCCCAATCCCGAAACGCACCTCGTCGGTATCCTGACCTGTCTGGTAATCTTCCCCCTTTTGGTAAGTCAGATTGAGCGCGCTCAGGCCTTGGACATCCAAGTTGTAGGATAGGCCAGCTCCATAGAGCATCGCTTCAGCACCGCTCAAAACGTCTCGATGGTAAACAACTTTCGCCGTGGCGAACAGCTTGTCTTCAAGCGCCTCCGTCGGCGCTATTTTTATCTTCGTTTGAAGATTTCCCCCTACCCATAAGTATTCGTCGCCGGCAACGAGGTCCGTGAGCCCGGGATCTTGGACGTATCGGTAATCGATGTCAGCGGTTGCGCTCCAAGTAAACCAGACCCCCGGAACTGCTAGGAGATAACTGCCGAGACCGAGCGGGACGCTGTAGGGCTGCCACGCAACCTGACCGCTATAGATCTGCGCGTCGAAATCGAAGTCCGTCTGGTATGACGGATTAAACTGAAGGACCTGGGTGCCGAAAATCGGTCCATCATAGACGACTGTTTCCATGGAGACGCCGCCGATCAGTTTGCTCCGCTCAGCTTGCTCTGTGTCCGATTTCTTCCGCCAGTCGTATTCAATAAACGGCATAAACCCATAACCTGACACAAAACTGTGTCCCGGCCTATAGTCGCTGCGATCCGGATCGATATCTCGAATCACGTAGCTCAAAGCGCCACTCAAGCTGATATCGGACACGCCCCTATCAGGGTTATAACGTACGTCGAATTTTGCGCCTTCCGATGCGGCTCGGCCCAGCTTTTTCTCGTACACACTCGCATTGATGCGCTCGCTGCGTAGGAACAACTTCTGATCTTTTTGATCTGCCGGCGGTTGCGTCACCGGCTTTGCCAAATAAGAAATCTGACGTGATTTCCCGTAATCGAGATCCGTCGCTATCTCGTCCGTCAGATCCTCCGACACAGCCGAAGGAAGCTCGGGGACCTTGTTTGCCACAATATCAGCCACCTCGCCCGGCTCAAGCCTGCCATTCATTGGCGCCTTATCATAAGCGCGCAGCACAGGGTTCCTTAGGTGTTGAAGGAGCAGCGTTTGCTCACCGCCCGGGTCAATCGAGCCATTGCCGTTCAGATCGTAAGGCTTGAGGTCAGCCTCAGAAAAGGAGGTGATTGCTAGCGCGGGTGCTGCGAATAGGTAAAGCGGAATACCCAATAAGGCAGAAAAAACCCGATGCATCCGCGACCCCCTCAAACAACGATCCAGCCGTTTCCCTCGTAATTTTTCTTTATCGCGGCGTATATTTTCCCAATGCTATCGCAGTATCTTACATCGGCTCCGACGATATCCATGCCGTCCCCAGAAAATCTAGGCTGTCCATTGACATAGGGGCCAAACGCTTCGACCGCCGGAGAACCCCCTGGAAAATATCTAGACGTTGAATGTTCAAATCTGACTTTTTGCCACCGATCTCGGTCATTGTAATAGAACGCCGCAACTGCCCGTTTAAGATCGACGATTAGAAGTTGACGTTTGACCTGCTTGCTCATCGCGTTGCCTCAAATCAGCGTAACATTAATACGTGCCTTTCGACGTTCGTAGGCGTTCCCGTGCCCTGCCGCAACGAAGGCCGAGGTCATGTTGCTTCACCGATATTAAAGAGCGAGTGCCCGCGCTTCTGCGCCGCACACGATACGGTTCGGATTTTCTTGCTTCTTCCCAAACAACCCGTTTATTATTCAAATTACACTTCTCTCAGGAAGTCAAGTGGGTGGCGGCGAGCGCGAGATCATCATAACATTGGCGTCTCGCTGTCTTGCATCTGTCATGAAAAAGGACGGTAATGTAACAGGTGTGTGGGTATGGTTATGCGCAAATTCATACTGACTGCGTTTTTGGCGTTTTCTGCTACACATGCTGCTTATGCTTGGGGAACGTCCGGCCATTCAATTGTGGCGGAAATTGCGCAGCACTGTCTCAATGGGGCAGCGAGTACAGGCGTAGCTGCCCAATTAGGACAAGGTGGGTCACTCGCTTCGGTTAGCAGATGGGCCGATGACGAACGCGCCAGAGACAGGACAACCAGCCGCTGGCATTTTGTCGAAATACCATCCGCAGCCACGGACTATGACGCGGCTCGCGACTGCACACCTGACCCGGCGCTGGAGGATTGCATCATCGCAGCGATCGACCGGGAACTCGTGCTGGTGACTTGTGCCACTGCACCGATGGAACAGCGGCAGCGGGCGTTAAAGTTCCTGGTTCACCTCATCGGAGATCTCCGCCGACCGTTGCACGCGATCAAGGACGAACGCGGCGGAAACGAGATCGATGTCACGATAGCCACCCAATTGGGGATGAATGGAGACCTGCCGTTCAACACAAACCTGCACTCAGCTTGGGACGCTGCTCTGATCGACAAGACCGCCTGGTCATGCGGTAGCTACGTCGAACGCCTCGAAACCGGTTGGCTCAGGACCGCTGACGTCGCTACCGTTTCTGCCGGTACAACGACCGACTGGGCCAACGAGAGCCACTGCATCGCAGTCAGACTGATCGCCAGCGTGCCGAATAACATCGTGCTGGATGAT
This sequence comes from Mesorhizobium sp. WSM4829, assembly GCF_055811475.1. Taxonomy (NCBI): domain Bacteria; kingdom Pseudomonadati; phylum Pseudomonadota; class Alphaproteobacteria; order Hyphomicrobiales; family Phyllobacteriaceae; genus Mesorhizobium; species Mesorhizobium sp. WSM4829. The sequence continues at coordinate 3,600 of NZ_JBVVQJ010000037.1, forward strand.
GCTTATCGGAATGAGAATCTTCCTCTGATCGACCAGCAGCTGGGAACCGCGGGCCTTCGATTGGCGGAACTTCTCAACAGGGCTTTCTCGACCAGCAGCTGCCTACCTAGTGACTGAGTAGACGCCGTCACGAAGCGTTTGTGAGGTGGCCGGAAGGACTCCGGCGCGGGAGGTGACATGCCAACAGCGACGCAGGGATTGTCCATTTCGCCGGAGGCTCGAAGGCAGCTGTACGCGGCGCGCCGATACGTGCAGCGGGACGTGCAGGCAGAGCTGAACCTGCGCATCCCGTTCGATGTCTATTTCCAGGACCCGGCCATCACCGCGTCGGACCAAAGCTTCGATTTCGCGGATGGATTTCTGGTGCCTTGGGAGCCGGGGCTCGGCGATGGTCCAACCAGTGCACGCTTCGTGGTCGTCGATTATGACGGTGGCACCGAGTCCCTCGCCGTGCCGGCGAAATGGGATCCTCGACGAAGCGTTTTTCTCGACGAGGATGGCGATCAGGTAAACCGGAACAAGCTGAATACGCCTCAGTTTCACCAGGTCAATGTCTGGGCGACGTTGCAGAACGGACTCGATTATTTCGAGAACGGGTTCGGCTTGGGACGGCCAATTCGCTGGGGTTTCGAGGGCAATCGGCTGATCGTTGTCCCCCACGCTGGATACGGCGAAAACGCCTACTACGATCGCGAGAGCAAGTCGCTCCAGTTCTACTACTTTGACCGACCTGCCGGCCGCGTTTTTACCTGCCTTTCAGCTGACATCATCAACCACGAGTTCGGCCATGCCGTGCTCGATGGTCTACGTCCCTATTATAACGAGTCCGTGCTGCCCGAGACTGCGGGATTTCACGAGTTCATGGGCGACATGGCCGCCATCTTGATCGCCTTCCGCAATAACGCCTTCCGTGCTCAACTCGTCGCGAAAACAGAGGGCGACCTCGACAGCGAGAGTGCGTTGTCCAGCATCGCCGACGAATTCGGCCGACAGGTGAAGGACCGGCCTTACCTGCGTAGCGCTCTAAACCCGCAGACCTTCGCTTCGGTGAAAGACAGCCAGTCGCAACACTTCATGTCGGAGGTGCTGACCGGAACTATATTCGACGTCCTCCGACAACTGTCGCGATATTATATCGATGTCAAGAAATTCACGGTCGCACAGGCGTTTTCATACACTGTACGACGGATGCAAAATGTTGCGGTACAACCCCTCGATCTACTGCCGCCCGTAGACGTCACTTTCAGGGATTATGCGCTCGCCATCCTTCGAGCTGAGGAGATAGCCAATCCGAGCGATGCGGACGGTCAGCGAGCGATGATGCTCGACGCGTTTATCCACCGAGGATTGATCGACGAGGCGGAGCGGGAAGAACTAAGCCGGGCAAAGGTCACGTTCCGGCGTCTTCCTGTCGACATATTTCACGATGTCGAAACCATCGCGAATTCGCGGGCGTACGCCTATCGGTTTCTCGACGACAACCGTATGTCGCTGCTTATTCCGTACACGGCAGACATTGTTCTTCCTGAGGTCACGACCGCCCAGAAGTTCACCGTCGATGGGCGCCGACAGCCGAAGCAGGTCCTCGTCCAATATGTCTGGCGGGAGGATGTCGAGCTCAACGGTGCTGAATTCGGCGCCTATGCAGGCCAAACCACCAGTCTGCTGTGCGGCGGCACGATCGCGCTTGATGAAAACGGCAACGTTCTTCACTGGGCCCGGAAACCAGGCACAGGTCCACAGCTTGGTACAGGCCAGGACGTCGACGATGAGATTGATGAAGGGCGAAAACGCAGGGCGGCTTTCCTCTCGGCGTTGGCGCGTCGGATTGCGGCCGGCAGAATCCACAATCCGATTGGCGGCGAGGCTGGGTTGCTCGAGAAAAGCATAGCCCCTCTCAGTTCGCGGGTGATCGATGGCACGGTGCGCTTTCACCTCGCCCCGCATACCGGTCTTCATGACGATCGCGACGATGAAATGGGAGATGTGCAGTGGCAGATAAGCTCCTAGTCCGCGCCTACGATGTCGAGGTCGGCGATTGCATCTATTGCCGAATTCCCAAGGCGCGTCAGAAGGACGGCGCGGCCGACGATTTCCACATCCTCATCGACTGCGGCTCAAAGGGCCAGGCGGCGCTACTCAAGCATGCGATTGCAAATCTGAAAGAGATCTTGCCAGACGCCGGCGATGGCCGGGTTCGGCTCGACCTTCTGGTCGTGACACATGAACATGCCGACCACATCAAAGGGTTCGACCCTGAGGATTTTGACGGTATCAAAGTCGAAAACATCTGGATGAGCGTGGCAATGAACGCCGAGCATCCTCAAGCCGAACACGCGTTTGCCCTCAACCAACTTGCGACGCGGGCTATGCGCAATCTTGCCGCAAGGAATCTATCCCTGAGTCCTGAGCTCCAGGGCCTCGTTGCCCTCTATGAGCTCGGCAATGATGGCGCGATGGAGGCATTGCGAACCACGCTTCCGACCCGAAACTTGATTGAGCCCAAATACGTCCATGCCGAGATGACCGCAGACGACTTGGCGATTGAGACCCTGCAGGGCGCCACTCTCAAGGTTCTCGGGCCCGAAGAGAATATCGACCGCTATTATCTCGGTGATGAAGGGGCGGAGATCGTTCACGCCTTTGCTGAAACGACAGGTGCTCTGCGACCGCTCAGTGATGAGCCCCAGGCTCGACCGGATAGCATAAGCGGTTCCGATTTCCGGCGTCTGCGATCGCGGATGATGTCAGGACTGTTCGCGTTCACGCAGGAAAACGACAAAGTCATCAACAACACCAGTGTCGTTTTGCTGATCGAATGGAAAGGACGACGCCTCCTGTTCGTCGGCGATGCCGAATGGTCCAATACATTCCGCGTTGGGCAGAAAAACGGCTCCTGGAACACAATGTGGAACAAGCGCCCCGAACTTCTGGCCAAGCCGATCGATTTCCTCAAGATCGGCCATCACGGCAGCGAGAACTCGACGCCTTGGTCCAGCAGCGGGAATGGCGAAAGCGAGCCTGCCAGGATCCTGAATGCGATCCTTCCCCTCCCCGCCGATGGAGAGCAGCCAACCGCGAAAGCGCTCGTATCAACCGCACGCGGGAATTCGTATCCCAGCATCCCGCGCTCAGAGCTTCTTGTCGAGTTGGGCAAGCGCGTCGGCAATTCTCGAAGGTATCTGAATAACCTCGGGGCGGCCGGCGCCGCCAACCTGCCGCATTACGCGGAACGGGAGGAGCGATGGCTCATGGAAGCGCAACCACCGCGAACGGATCTCGAGTGCATCCTCAGCGGCAAGACGTATGTGGATATCGAAATCGACGCGGCGTGATCGCTCGAGCATCGACTTCGAATACGCGGCGCCGCAGCAATAGTGCGTTGGCAGTTCCTCGCATGACATGAATGGTCGTTTAGCAAAGGGAGGGTCACATGAAACCAAGATACATACATATCGGCAGTTGGAATATCGAACATTTCGGCCGAGTGGACGATTCGCCTAACAACCAGTACGCCATCGCCGAGCACATCGAACTCTCCGGCGTCAGCATTCTAGCGCTGCAGGAACTCTATATCACAGATGATTTCGCACCGGGCGGCCAGCTTGGAAACAGGTTCCTTAGATCGTCCTTGGATCTCGTCGAGGAGCATACTGGCAATCATTGGGAGTACGAAATCTTCGCGAATCGTGATTCGAGCGATCGAAGCCAGCTTTGCGGCATCGCCTGGAACACGGCCCGTGTGACAAAAGTCGGCGAAACGCTGCGAGTCAACGTGTCGAACCAGGCAGTGGACGACAATGGAGACAGACTCTCGCTTTGGGACAGACATCCGCATGCGGTGAAGTTTGCGGCGCGACCGGGTGAAGACGCAGCCATACAGCTGACGGATTTCGTGGTGATACCGCTTCACATGAAGTCGAACGTCGGGCAACGCCACGTCGTGATGCGCACGCGATACCATGAGGCGCGCGAGTTAATGGCTCAGATAGCCGTAATTGGCGATGCCTTCGATGAGCGCGATATCATCGTCCTCGGTGACACCAACTGCAAGAGGCGTGACGAAGGGGCGATCCAGGCTTTCATTGAGAGCGGCTTCGAAGACTTGAATGAAGACGACATTCCGACGTACGCGATCGGCAATGATGCGCCGTTCGACCGCATCTTTATCCCGCGCGGAGCCGAGAGGAAAACATTCCGGTTTAGTCGCCAGTATATTCTGAGATCGGCAAGCCCCTTGGCGCATGATAAGTATCTTTCTGACCACTATTTGGTGAAAACCTCGATCGTGGTGCGTCGAGACGATGATTTTGCAGGCTCCGAAGTTGCGGCTGCTGTGAGCGGAACGTAGTCGTGAAGAAGTCGGCTCTCATCGCCTGAGTGCAAGGCGGTGTATGTTGGTTGATCGACGTGGAGGGGGCATGGGGCAGACACTCGTTGCGATAGGCATTGCCATTCTCGCGATAGGCCTCCTTGTCACGTTCGCCCTGACGCCGGAGGCCCTTCGCATCGTCGGCGATTTCACGCGAATCGGATCGGGTTTCGACGGCGCCCTCCCGCTGCCACCGGATGAAATCAACAAAGCCATCAGCGAAGCCAATGCCATCGCGACCAGTGTGAATCAGGCGACCATTGAGACCAAATCCTGGGCACAATGGCTATTGATGCTGGTCGTCGTGTTCGGAGCCGCAACGACGATTCTCGCTGGCTTGCAGAAGGCAATCCAATGGGGACCGCGGGCCAGCACCCTCATGACCCTTGCTATCGGTTTGCTCGGCGCAGCTGCTGCCGTCTCGACATCAGGTGCAACTTATCTGAATGGCGTCGCCGACAGCCGTTTCGCCTGCGTAGACAACATTGAACAGGAGGCCGCGAAAACGCTCAGTTCGGTCAGAGATGAAACCGACGCGCAGGCGGCGCGCCAATACCTTGATGACCTTCTCCGGTTCGCGAACCGGTGCAAGGCATGAAATGCCTGTACCACTGCTGTCATTCGCCTCGTTGGCGCTGATTCTGAGCGTCGGCAACGCCGTCGCCGGCTGTGATTTTGCCCTGCGGAGCACGAAGCTGACAGATGCCCAGATCGAACGGGCGATCGACATTGTCAACGCGGCCGTGCGCGATTCAGAACTCGTACTCTTTTTCTCAAACACGATGGAAGGTAGCGCGGACAGCGATGGCATTCCCGTCCATCACATCAGGCCGGATCAAGCCAGGCCGGTCGTCGCAGAAGTACCCGCAGGCTGCAGGGCGATTGTGATCAGCGGCGTGCATTTCGAGCGCAACTTCGCGGTTCTGTCAAAAGACAATGTACTCATGCAGGACAAGCAGATTTCGATGCTCGTGTTCCTGCTGCTGCATGAGTTGGGTCATATCGCGAACAAGCACTACGGTGCGTTCCTTCCGGCAACAGACGATGCCGTGCCAAACAACGACGAGACCGAGGCGAAAGCGCGGGAGCGCGACGCCGACAACTATGTTGCGACAATCCTGAAACGGGAATTTGGCCGACTCGGAAATGGCAATCCGCCGATCGATAACTACGACCTCTATTTCGGCACCACCGAGGCGATTATGTTCCTGAGCAGCCTCTCATTCGTGATCTCAAGCGAGGCGACACTCGACTGTTTCGGATGCCGGTCCCTTGGAGATCCCCGAATATTCTGGGATCATGGGCAGTCTCACCCGAATCTCGAATATCGATTGCTACTCATCAATCACGCAATCAGTGCCACTCCCGAATCGCAGGCGTTGCTCGACAGCTATGAGAAAGCGCGGGAAGACCTAAATGCGCCCTCGCCGCCTTAGCAGCCTAACTGGACTGTGGCTTAGGCAGCGTCGGCAGTGTACCTGACTGGGTGGTTTCCTACATGCAGGACGCGATTGAACAAAGCGACAGAACAGGACTGAAGCTCGAAACTGCAAAGCTTGTTCATAGGACCGGCTTGCCGAGCGGGGTGCTCACACTCGCGATCGCTGCGATCCAGGGGCAGTCCAAGCGCGCTGATGCGGCCGCTTGGCACGAGGGCGCCGCCTGATCGCTCCCAATTGTGCTTGGCCTATGGGATCAACTAGCCGACCACCGGAAAAAAAGCGGCTGGGGGCTGAGCGAGGATGGGGACTTACTCGGACTTTCATATCGGGAAGTTCCAGCTGGAATCGAGCGGGAATTTCAACACGACCACGCACCATTCGATTTTCCTCGAATCGGACGGTGCTATCGTCGAGCGGAACTACGCTGGCGAGTGAAGTCACACATGTAGAGGTGTTTCAAGCTCCACTCCGCTCGATTGTCACCCGCCTAGAGCTGCTGGGATCAACTCTGCCAGCAATCGAGCGCAGGTTTGCGAACCCTTACGTCACCCATGATGAGCCGCACGACGTCACTTTCGAAGAGACCCTAGCTCTCGTCCGCAATGCCGATCTCGATTCTATCGCCGAATTCGAGGCAGGACAGGACGGCGAAGGCATCCTTCCTATTGAATACCAAGAGCGGCTGCAGGGGTCATCCTACCAACAACGATTCATGGTGCTCCCAGGCTGGGACATATCCAGCCTACTTGAGAGGCTTCGCCCTTACGACATCCTGCGTGTGCTGGCTGAGAGACCGGAAAACCTGGACTTAATGGTGGTCTGGGACTTCATAGACGTGGTGGACAGCGGTTATTTCGAGCGGAAGGATTTTACTGTCGGCTCTGACGCTCAGGACTACCTGTTGGTCACGGAAGGCACCAGCGACACCGACATTATCCGGCATGCTTTCAAAATCCTACGTCCCGAGGTCGCTGACTTTTTTGGCTATGTGGACATGGAGAAGAACTACCCCTTCGGTGGACATGGCAATCTGCTGAATTTCATGAAGGGCCTGGACAGCATCGGGTTGACCGGGGGGTGTCCTCGCAATCTTTGACAATGACGCCGCCGGCGTCGGCTCGCTGAAGGAACTGTCAAAGCTACCCAACATAAAGGCGGTAAAACTTCCTGACCTTGAGGAGTTCAGGAGCTTCCCAACTATTGGCCCTAACGGCGAGCATCTTGCTGACAATAACGGCAGGGCGGCTGCCATCGAGTGCTATCTGAAACTCCTGGCAGGCTGTCGTATCCGATGGACCAACTACGATCCCAAAGTCGGCGAGTATCACGGCGCGATCGATCAAAAGGATTCGGAGAAGAGCCGCCAGCGGGATACATTTCTGAAGACTACCCCTAGACTAGCACAGATTCGCGGCTCCGCCGATACCGATGAGACCGTCAGTACACAGCGCCCGGGTTTGGTAAGCGACAACAGTGTCGCTTCGAAGTTGCAAGGGTAGATGTCAATTCACGACAACGACCTACTACCGGAATGCCTTTTTGGATACCGTTACGGCCGTCGGCGCGGAGGTTGTGTCTGGTTTGGCCCTGTTAGGCTAAACGCTTGTTTTCGGGACTCCGGGCGGATTGTATCGAACGCCAAGACCTAGAACATTCTGCCCATCGCATTTCGCGCAATTCCAGGCGCCGACCCGGATCGTGCTGTCTTTATCAGCTGTCGGATCAATTTCCAGCAGGACAGCCATCAGCTTCTTGGGCTGCCACGTTTCATATTCCTTCGGCGGAAGCTCTTTTTTGTACGCGGTTGCACGATCATACGTCACGGCCTCAATGACTAACCGCAGGTCAAGCGCAGCATAACGCAACCGGGCGTCATCGCCCGATTCAAGCTCGATCTTTGCCGTCCTTGCGTAGTCTCTGGCCTTGTTGCGGTAGTCGACCATTGTGCACCTATGCGGACGCCAACCATCCTTAAACTTGTATGCGCCGACGTTTCGCTCTCTTCAACCGCAGTTCATTCGCCGGTGAGGATGCGACATGGCGCGCGCAGCGAAGCGCCCCTTGCCACGTGGTTCTGCAACTGGATCTAGCTAACTAGGCATGAGCCACAACGACAGACAAGCAGGTGCTCCTTGCAAAAGTGCCGCTGCTCCATTCTGCGGACGTCTGCTTTTGGGATTCCGCCAGCTTCCTGCTCACTGGCCGTTATTGGGCGCAAAGCGGACCTAACATAGCAGCGCCCTTTGTGCGTGCCATTGCGCCGGCACGGGCTGAAGTAGATCAGCGTGGTAATCGTGGCTAGTTGGTGCCCGTCAAGGACCGTCTCGACGAATGCCGGAGAAAGCAGCGTCAGTTGCAAGAGACGATTGACGTATGAGGCGCTGATTTTCTCTGCCTTGGCGATATCCTCGGCGCTTCCGTAGGCGCCCTGCTTCAGCATCTGCTGCCAGCGATAGGCGCGGGCAATAGATTTGACGAGCGTGTTATCGACGCGTGGCCGAGCAGAGGCCTATCGCTCCTAGCCAGCTGTCGACAGGCCACCCATGCCCTCTACGCTGCTGCCGCGGCTAGCATTGTCATCCGGAAAACCGAGGATGGTCTTTCATTCGCCGCCCACCGCGCGTCAGTGCTTGATTCCCATTCGAGCGCGCAGCGTCGCTGTGACATGATCCTCGTGCGGCTCAACGAAATCGATCGCGTCACTATTCCTCGATTGAAGGCTGATCGTCATCCAGCTCTCGCCACCTACTAGGACGCGAGTGACAAGCTCGGCGACCTGACTGGCCTGCTGAACAGTCGCCGGATCAAATTTGAAATCGTCATCGAGCAGCGTGCGCACGTCCCATAGGGGAACGGTCCCATGGTCGACGGGGAAGCGTCGCATCGCTCCCGTAAGGATACCCCCATCGATAGCGCAGGACAGCGAAGACATCTTCAAGAAACTCAACCGGTGGTCAGGACGCGCAAGAACGGCAGCAACGGTCGCGATATGCAGAGCAGCTAACCCAGCCTCGGGGGTACTCCATTGCTCAGAACGCTCGCGTAGGCGCCCGATGGTGTGATCGTAGCCGTCAAGTCGTAAAGACGCTCTCTAAGTCGAATACTCCAGCATTTGCCGGAGGAGCAAGAGACTCGAATGTCTGCGCGCCGACGAACCCTGACCCACTGACCGGAAATTCCGCCTTCCCAAAAATCAGAATGCTTGAGAAACAGGCCTGAGGTTCCGCTAGGGAATGCTCCCCTTTGATGAGGTCCGCCTGCTGGTCAAAGACGTCGATGTGGTCGTAATTGAGAGCTATATCGGAATTGGGGCAGACACGCGATCATTCGCTCCCAAGGAGTCTTCCCGGTCATACACATGGTCAAATGGCAGAAGCCTATTCAACCCGAAAGCTGCCGAAGCATACCAGAAGACCGGTCCCTCCCCGTCTTGCCGCACATTCAGGCACGACAAGTCGTGCGAACTGTCCGCCGGTCACAATTGCGAGAAATCGTCCCCTTATCGGACACGACCATTTATGAGATGGAACAGCGTGGCGAGTTCCCACGACGCTTCAATCTAACCCCCCGCTGTGTTGTTTGGGATCTGGCGGAGGTCGAAGCCTGGGTACAGGCAAGGCGAAGCGCATCGTCTGCCGGCGCGATCGAAATTGCCCCAGGTCCAGACGTGCGGTCGCGGAAGACGAGACCTGTCAAATCGGATCGAGGATGATCGCCGCCCCAGCAGCCGGCTGGAGTACGGGCTTGTGCTTCTTGCCTGCCGCCCATGCCTCAACCATGTCCGCCCATTCCTGCAGCATATGACGACGCTGCGGCTCATGCGGCTTTTTCCGTTTCATTCGCTCTTTGGGAATGCTCCAAACAGCGTTCTCAAAATCGACCTCGTCCCACGTCGCGTCCAGCAGCTCACCCTTCCGAACCATCGTAAGCAGGGTCAGCTTTAGGCCGAGCCGTATAGTCGGCAACGTTGGCACATTTTCCAACTCGTTCAGCATGATTCGGATTTCTGCGGGGGACAATGCTCGGTCTTTTGCCTCGAACGTGGCAATCGAGGCCGGTCCTACCTCGTCCGCTGGATTGGGAATTTTCTCGCCGTGCAGAATGGCATGACCATAGATCTGCTTAACAATATCCCGGACATGAATGGCTGTTGCCGGCGCGCCGCGGTCGCGCACCTTTGCGCAGAGCGCCCGCAAGTCGTCAGCTGTTATTTCTGTGAGGAGCCTTTTGTCCCAAATCGGCAAGATGTCTCGATCGAAGATGGCTTTGCGCATTGAGCGTGTGCTATCCGCCATCTTGGCCTCCTTAAACCACCCCCCGCCGGCATCGCCGAAGGTGGCCATTGCAGACAGGCGCCGCTTTTCACGCTGCTTTTCATGCGCCGGCGATTGTCCTGCTGCCACCATTTTTCGAGCGGCAATGCAGCGGTCGCGCGCCTCTGCTAGCGAGATGCCGCCCTCACCATAGCGACCCAGCGTGACTGTCTCTCGTCGTATCGGAACGAGATCTGCCCTGCGGGGGACACCGTGGCGTACATACCGTCACGATCAGCGACCTTGTATATTTTGTCTTTTGGTTTCAGCTTCTTAAGTGCAATGTCAGTGAGCATGGCGAGGACAATCCAAGCGCGTTTCCACATATCCAGCGCCAGATTTTACCGTCATCGATTTTACCGTCAAGGCCCGACCATATCGTCGAAAATTCAATTGCTTACCTAGAGATTAGCTAACGTACTAGGAAGCGAGGTCGTGACGGTACTAGCTTCAAGGGAGGATGATGAGAGAAGGGATACCGTCAGGCTTACCGCCAAATGATTCCGCTTGTGAGCGATAGTCAGCGATAGGCAAAGAGAGAAAAACGATTGCAGCTCAATTAGTTAGCTGTATGCCGCCGATAGCCACCAAATGCTGGCGAACGACCGAGCTTTATTCCCATTCAATAGTGCCCGGCGGCTTGCTCGTCACGTCGTAGACGACGCGGTTGATGCCGCGCACCTCGTTGATGATGCGGGTGGCGGCGGCGCCGAGGAACGCCATGTCGTAGTGGTAGAAATCCGCCGTCATGCCGTCGACCGAGGTGACGGCGCGCAGCGCGCAGACGAATTCATAGGTGCGGCCGTCGCCCATGACGCCGACGGTCTGCACCGGCAGCAGCACGGCGAAGGCCTGCCAGATGGCGTCATAGAGGCCGGCCTTGCGGATCTCGTCGAGATAGATGGCATCGGCCTCGCGCAGGATCTCCAGCTTTTCGCGGGTGATGCCGCCCGGGCAGCGGATGGCAAGACCGGGTCCGGGAAACGGGTGCCGGCCGACGAAGCTGTCGGGCAGGCCGAGCTCCTTGCCGAGCACCCTGACCTCGTCCTTGAACAGTTCGCGCAGCGGCTCGACCAGTTGCATGTTCATGCGCTCGGGCAGGCCGCCGACATTGTGGTGCGACTTGATCGTCACCGACGGGCCGCCGGTGAAGGAGACGCTTTCGATGACGTCGGGATAGAGCGTGCCCTGCGCCAGGAAATCGGCGCCGCCGAGTTTCTCGGCCTCTTCCTCGAACACCTCGATGAACAGCCGGCCAATGGTCTTGCGCTTCTTTTCCGGATCCGACTCGCCCTCGAGCGCGCCGATAAAGCGGTCCGAGGCGTCAACCAGGATGAGCGGCAGATTGTAGTGCTGGCGAAACATCTCGACCACGCCTGATGCCTCGTCCTTGCGCATCAGCCCGTGGTCGACAAGGATGCAGGTGAGCTGGTCGCCGACCGCCTCGTGGATCAGGAGTGCTGCGACCGAGGAATCGACGCCGCCCGAAAGCGCGCAGATGACCTTGCCCTTGCCGACCTGCTTGCGGATCGTCTCGACCGCGTGCTCGCGGTAGGCGCGCATCGTCCAGTCGCCTTCGATGCCGGCGATCTTGTGGACGAAGTTTTGCAGCAGCCGGGCGCCGTCCGGCGTGTGCACCACTTCGGGGTGGAACATGATGCCGTACATCTTGCGCTCGACATTGCCGAAGATGGCGAAGGGCGAGCCTTCCGATTTGCCGAACACCTCGAATCCCTTGGGCAGCGAGATGACGCGGTCGCCATGGCTCATCCACACCTGATGGCGCTGACCGGGCGCCCACAGGCCCTCGAACAGCGGGCTGTCCTTCTGGATCTCGACGAAGGCACGGCCGAATTCGCGATGGTCGGAGCTTTCGGCGACGCCGCCCATCTGCACGCACATGGCCATCTGGCCATAGCAGATGCCGAGCACCGGCACGCCGGCGTCGAAGACAATCTGCGGCGCGCGCGGGCTGCCGATGTCGCCGGTCGAGGCCGGGCCGCCGGAGAGGATCACCGCCTTCGGATTGATGCGCCTGAACGCCGCTTCGGCCGACTGGAACGGCACGATCTCGGAAAAGACGCCGGCCTCGCGGATGCGCCTGGCGATGAGCTGCGTGAACTGGCTGCCGAAATCGACAATCAGGACGGTGTCGGGCAGGACGGTGTCGGGACGATTGGCTATCTTCATGGCGAGCGTTTAGAGAAAGAAACGAGTCGGCGCAATGGGTTGCGAAGGCGTCTCTGTCACTCCGTTTCCGCGTCACGGGATGGTCCAAATTGCAGCGCACCGGAGCCAATCGCCTGTTCCAGCCGCGTCACCGCGTCCGCCAGCCTCTCGTCGATGACATGGAGATACTCCTTCCAGTCGCCGACATGCCTGAGATCGGCAGCCCCGTCGGAAATGCCGCGCAGGCCGACGAGCGGCACGCCGAACAATTGGCAGGCACGCAGGCAGGCGAAGGTCTCCATATCGACCATGTCCTCGCCAATCGCATCATAGGCGCTGCCGGAGATGATCGCCGCGCCGGTCGACAGCGTCGCCTCCCTTATGCCTGGAATCCTGAACGGCAGCGGCACCGTCACCGGCAGGTCGAGAAACGGCGTCGCGCCCTTCTCGAAGCCCAATGGCGAGGCGTCGATGTCGCGGTAGGCGACCGAAACGGCTTGGTAGATTTCCGTCTGTTCCAGTGTCCGGCTGCCGGCCGAACCGAGCGAGACGACGAGATCCGGCAGCGCCTTTTCAGATTTGAGCCATGACAGTTCCGCGCCCAGCCTGACACCCGCTTCGACCGGCCCCACCCCTGTCATGACAGGCGTGAACAGCCGCTGCAGATGCGGCCCGTATTCGGCCTGCGCCGCCATCACGAAAAGGACGTCCCTGCCGGCAATTCTGACGGCCTTGCGCATCGGATCAGCCTTCAATGCCATCGCGCCCGACCACCGTCATCATCGTTCCAGTCATGGTGGCGATCAGCTTGGCCTCGCCGTCGACGGCGAAGGCATAGGCCTGGCCGTCGGCGACGATGATGGTGCGGCCGGGCTTGGTCACCGAGCCGCGGAACAGAAAACGCTCGCCCCGGCCCGGCGCCAGCAGATTGACCTTGAATTCGATGGTCAGCACACTGGAGCTTTCCGGCATCAGCGAGAACGCGGCATAGCCGCAGGCCGAGTCCAGCGCCGTCGAAATGACGCCGGCATGAAGAAAGCCATGCTGCTGGGTCAGCGCCGTTGAATAGGGCATCTCGATCTCGATGATGCCGGGCGTCACCAACGTCAGCTCGGCGCCGATCGTCATCATGGCGTTCTGGCGCGCGAAGGACGTCCTGACACGATCCTCATAATTGGGGGCGGGTACGATCTCTGCTGCCATAGCTTGTCACGCTCCTGTCAGAAAAGCTTATTGCAGAGGTATGAGCGGCAGGCAATCGCTATTGCTGCAGTGCAGCAATCGGCCCGCCGGCAAGGTTCAGCCACCCTTGCGCAGTGCGCAGACATAAAACCCATCGGTACCGCTCAACGCCGGCGACAGCGCAATGCCGCCTGCGCCGATACGCGCTGCCGCCTCGTGGCCCGGAAAGCGGCTGTCCCAGAGCTGGCGGTGATCGACCGGGACAAAGCCGCTGTTCCGATCCCTGAAGGCAGCGACCTGCTCGCCATTCTCCTCGTCGAACACCGAGCAGGTGATGTAGACCAGCAGCCCGCCCGGTTTGACGAAGGTCTTGGCGACATCGAGGATCGCCGATTGCTCGCCCTTGCGCGCATCGAGCTGCTTCTGCGTCAGCCGCCATTTGGCATCGGGCCGGCGCCGCCAGGTGCCGCTGCCGGTGCAGGGCGCGTCGACCACGACGATGTCCATGTGGCCCGCGAGGGGGCTTAGTTCCGTCGGCTTGGTGACGATTTGCACGTTGCGGTTTTCCGAGCGGCGGATGCGGTCGAAGATCGGCGCCAGCCGCGCTTTTTCGGAATCATGGGCAAACACCTGGCCGCGATTGTCCATCGCCGCCGACAAGGCCAGCGTCTTGCCGCCGGCTCCGGCGCAAAAGTCGAGAACCTGCATCCCGGCCTCGGCGCCAGCCAGCGTGGCGGCAATCTGCGAGCCTTCGTCCTGAACCTCGAACCAGCCTTTCTGGAAGGCCGGTTCGGCCTGCACGTTCGGGTGCCTGCCGTCGCCCGCGATCGGCGGGATGCGGATGCCGTGCGGCGCAATTCGTGCAGCCTTGGCGCCGGTCTCGGCCAGTTCGGCGAGCACCTTGTTGCGATCGGCCTTCAGCGTGTTGACCCTGAGGTCGAGTGGCGGGCGGGTCGCCAGCGCCGCACCTTCATCGACCCAGCTGGCACCGAAGGCCTGCTCGAAAAGCGGTTCGCACCAATCCGGAATATCGGCGCGCACCGCCGGCGGCGCATCGTCGAGCCGGCGGCCGGCAACCGCCTTCAACTCATCGTCGTTCAACAGCGGCGGCGCAAACTTGTCACCGTCGAGCGCTTCGTTCAACGACTGCGCCGTCTGGTTCCATTCGAGCAGCAGCGCGCCAAAACCGATGGCGCGCGGCGTATCTTCGCCCAACAGCCAGCCGGCCGAGCGCTTTCGCCGCAGCGCGTCGTAGACGATGTTGCCGATCGCGGCGCGATCGCCGCCGCCTGCGAAGCGGTGCGACAGGCCCCAATCCTTCAGCGCATCGGCGACCGGCCGGTGCCGCCGGCCGATATCCTCCAGCACTTCGATGGCTGCTGCCAGCCGTCCGCCCAGTCGCATCTTGTTATTCCGTTACTCAGCAAATCAATTCCGGGGTCCTGCTCTAAAGCGCGCGACCGGCGCACACAAGCGGGGAGAGTCTTGCGGGCAGAGGGCGCTCGCTTCAGGTTTGCGCTGCACCCTCACCCTGACCCTCTCCCCGTGAGAACGCCAGATCAAACGCAGCTCTCTTGATATCAGCGACCCTCGCATTGCTATGCTTTCAAACTTTTGAAGTTGCGATAGTCTTCCGCTGCGTGATTCGCCAAGAACTGCAAGCGGATCGGCGGGAAATTACAAGGAGAGGGCAATGAAGACTTACCTGGCGGAAGTTCTAGGCACATTTCTACTGGTGTTCATCGGCACGGCTTCGGTGGTGACGGGCGGCTTCGGCGGCGCGCTGCCGCTCGGCCAGGAAGGCATCGGTCTGGCATTCGGCATCGGCCTGATCGCGGCGGCTTATGCGATCGGCCCGATCTCGGGTGCGCATCTCAACCCGGCGGTGACGCTCGGCGTGTTCCTCGCCGGCCGAATGGAGGCCAAGGACGTCATCCCCTACTGGATCGCGCAGGTCATCGGCGCCATCATTGCGTCGCTGGCGCTGTGGATCATCGTCTCCGGGCAGGTCGGCGGCCATACCGGCGGCTTCGGCGCCAACGGCTGGGATGCGACGAAGTGGGGTGTCAGCTCGGCGCTCTTGTGGGAACTGATCGGAACCTTCACCTTTGTCACGGTCATCCTCGGCGTCACCAGCGGCAGCCACGCGACGGCCTTTGCCGGCCTCGTCATCGGCCTGACGCTGGCAGGACTGCACTTCGCCATCATTCCGGTGACCGGCACGTCGCTCAATCCGGCCCGCTCGATCGGCCCGGCGCTGTTTTCGGGAAGTGCGGCGATCGGCCAGCTCTGGCTGTTCATCGTCGCACCGCTGATCGGCGGCGCCATCGCCGGCGTGGTCGCCAAGACCCGTATCTTCGAGAAGGACTGACAGGCTTTGGTCTGACAAAAAGGCGCGGGACCCGGCCCGCGCCTTTTTGTTTGAGGTTCGAAAACTTATCCAGGCGGGACGCTACCCGCTCCGGGCCTTGGCGCTAGAGCCCCATCCCGATGGAACCGGGATGGGGCTCTAGCTTTTTTTTTGAGTGTGATCTTTTCCGAAAACCGGATTCCACTTTTCGGGATCATGCTCCTGGATCAGGCAAGTTCGAAGCGATCGGCGTTCATCACCTTGTTCCACGCCGCCACGAAGTCGTTGGCAAATTTCTCCTCCGCGTCCGCGGTCGCATAGACTTCCGCCAGGGCGCGCAGCTGGGAATGCGAACCGAAGATGAGGTCGACGCGGGTGCCGCTCCACTTGAGCTCGCCTGTCGTCCGATCGCGTCCTTCGAACAATTCCTTGGCCTCCGATGTCGACTTCCACACCGTTCCCATGTCGAGCAGGTTGACGAAGAAGTCGTTGGTCAGCGTCTCAGGCCGCTTGGTGAAGACGCCGTGCGTTGACTGCTCGGCATTTGCGCCGAGCACGCGCAGGCCGCCGACGAGGACTGTCATCTCCGGCGCCGTCAGCGTCAGCAATTGCGCCCGGTCGACCAGCGCCTCCTCGGGCGACAAACGCTGCGGGCCGCTGAGATAGTTGCGGAAACCGTCGGCGGTCGGTTCGAGCGGGGCGAAGGAGTCGACGTCGGTCTGCTCCTGGGAGGCATCCATGCGACCCGGCGTGAAAGGAACCTTCACGTCGTTGCCGGCGTCCTTCGCGGCCTTTTCGATTGCGGCGCCGCCGCCAATGACGATCAGGTCGGCAAGCGAGACTTTCTTGTCGCCGGACTGCGAAGCATTGAACTCCTTGCGGATCGCTTCGAGCTTCTCCAGCACCTTCGCCAGCTGAGCCGGCTGGTTGACGTCCCAGTCCTTCTGCGGCGCCAGGCGAATGCGCGCGCCGTTGGCGCCACCGCGCTTGTCGGAACCACGGAAGGTCGAGGCGGACGCCCAGGCCGTCGAGACCAGCTGCGGCACCGAAAGGCCGGAGGCGAGGATTTTTGACTTCAGGGCGGCCACGTCCAGCTCATCGACCAGCACATGATCGACGGCAGGGATAGGATCCTGCCACGGCAGCTCTTCCTTGGGCACGAGCGGGCCAAGATAGCGCACGATCGGGCCCATGTCGCGGTGGGTCAGCTTGTACCACGCGCGGGCGAAGGCATCGGCGAACTGGTCCGGATACTGATGGAAGCGCCGCGAGATCTTTTCGTAGGCAGGATCGAACCGCAGAGCGAGGTCGGTGGTCAGCATCGAAGGCGCGTGACGCTTTGCCGGGTTGTGGGCATCGGGCACGGTGTCTGCGCCGGCGCCGCCCTTCGGCGTCCACTGGTGTGCGCCGGCCGGGCTCTTGGTCAACTCCCATTCGAAGCCGAACAAATTGTCGAAGAAGTTGTTGCCCCATTTCGTCGGCGTCGTCGTCCACGTCACTTCCAGGCCGCTGCCGATCGCGTCACCGCCTTTGCCGGTGCCAAAAGTGCTCGCCCAGCCGAGGCCCTGCTCTTCGATGCCGGCTGCTTCCGGCTCGGGGCCAACCAGCGTCGCATCGCCGGCGCCGTGGGTCTTGCCGAAGGTGTGGCCGCCGGCGATGAGCGCGACGGTCTCCTCATCGTTCATGGCCATGCGCGCAAAGGTCTCGCGGATATCGTGTGCCGCGGCCAAAGGATCCGGATTGCCGTTCGGCCCTTCCGGGTTGACGTAGATCAGACCCATCTGCACGGCGGCGAGAGGGTTTTGCAGATCGCGTTCGCCGCTATAGCGCTCGTCGGCCAGCCATTTGCCTTCGGGGCCCCAATAAATGTCCTGTTCGGGCTCCCAGACATCGGCGCGCCCGCCGGCAAAACCGAAGGTCTTGAAGCCCATCGATTCCAGGGCGACGTTGCCGGTGAGAATCATCAGGTCGGCCCAGGAGATCTTGCGGCCGTATTTCTGCTTGATCGGCCACAGCAGCCGGCGAGCCTTGTCGAGATTGACGTTGTCCGGCCAGCTGTTGAGCGGCGCGAAGCGCTGCTGGCCGGCTCCGGCACCGCCACGGCCGTCGCCGATGCGGTAGGTGCCGGCGCTGTGCCAGGCCATGCGGATGAACAGCGGCCCGTAATGGCCAAAGTCGGCCGGCCACCACTCCTGCGAGTCCGTCATCAGCGCATGCAGGTCCTTGATCACGGCGTTCAGATCGAGACTTTTGAACTCCTTGGCGTAATCGAACGCCTCGCCCATTGGATCGGACAGTGCGGATTGCTGGTGGAGTACCTGCACATTCAGCTGGTTCGGCCACCAGTCACGGTTGGCCCTGGCGATAGTTGTGTGCACGACCGGGCATTTTCCGGCGCTGGTGTCATCGGTCTTTGCGTCCATCGTTCTCTCCAATTTCTGAATTTTCCGGGATTTGTCGTTTTCCGGGATTGTTGATCTTCCGGGGATTTGTTGATTTTCCGGACAGGCCCTGAGCCACGCCATTCTGGAATGGTTCCAGACTAGGCCGCATTGCCGATAAAAACAAATTGCCTTTCCTGTTTGTTGCGATAGGATTTTCTTATGATAGGTCTCACCGTCCGGCAGATGCAGTATTTCGAGGCACTGGCGCAGACGCTGCATTTCGGCCGTGCCGCGAAACTGGCCGGCGTCAGCCAGCCGGCGCTGTCGTCGCAGATTGCAGAAATGGAGTTGCGGCTGAATTGCCGGCTGTTCGAGCGCGGCGGCAAATCGGTGCGGATGACCGACGAGGCATTGGCCATGCTGCCACGCATCGAGCGCATTCTTGCCGACATCCGCGAGATCGAGACCACGGCTCGGCGCGGCCGCCCCGCCATGGAAGGGCGCTTCCGGCTCGGCATCATCCCGACGGTGGCGCCCTATCTGCTGCCGCATGTGCTGCCGGAACTAAAACGGCATTTCCCGGCCTTGCAGCTCGAATTGCGTGAAGCGGTGACCGCCTCGCTGGTCGAGGACACCGCGCTGGGAAAGCTCGACGCCTTCATCGCGGCCCTTCCCCTCGATCAGCCCGGGCTGATCACCGAGCCGCTTTTCTCCGACCGGTTCTTCCTTGCCGTGCCGGCCGGCGATCCCGCATTCGCCTCGCCGCCGGTGCCGCCGGAAAGCCCGGCATTGGAAAGGCTGATGCTGCTGGAGGAAGGCCACTGCCTGCGTGAACAGGCGCTTGCCGTCTGCGGCAGCGTGCGGCCGGTGGCAATGGCGAGCTATGGCGCGACCAGCCTGACGACGCTGCTGCAGATGGTGGCGCACGGGCTCGGCGTCACGCTTATCCCGGAAATGGCGGCAGGGCCGGCCAGCGCCATGCGCGATTTGAAGATCGTGCCGTTCCAGGAGCCGATGCCGCAGCGCACGATCTGCCTCGCCTGGCGGCGCAACAAGGTCCGGCATGACGAATGCGTCGAACTGGCCAAGATCATCCGCGGCCTGGACGAGGCGGTGCTGGCGGCGTGAGGGTGGGGATGTCGGCCAGAGGGTCCGACCGCCTTGGCATGCCGCGCAGCAGTCCTACATTCGTTATGGAGGCCAGAACAAGGATAAGCGCCGACTAAAAAATCGTCGAATGCGGAAACATATTGGCGCTTGTGCCAGACCGAAGCCCGATGCCCGATGTCACCGGCAGCGAAACTGGTTGCGCAAGGGGCGAGTTCGCATATTCTGGTTGTGGCAGAAGCGTTTACAACATGGGAGGAGTAAATGTCCGACAAGAAAATCTCGCGTCGCGGGTTCCTGGAAAAGTCCACAGCCATCACCGCCGGTGCGGCTGCAGCGACGACGCTCTCGGCCCCGGCCGTACTGGCGCAGTCGCCGGTCACCATCAAGATGCAGACCTCCTGGCCTGCTTCGGACATCTGGATGGATTTCGCGCGGCAATACATAGAGCGCGTCGAAAAGATGTCCGGCGGCCGGCTGAAGTTCGAGCTCCTGCCCGCGGGTGCGGTCGTCGGCGCGTTCCAGGTGCTGGATGGCGTCAATGACGGCGTCATCGACGCCGCGCATACCGTCCCCGTCTACTGGTACGGCAAGCACAAGGCCGCGTCGCTTTTCGGAACTGGCCCTGTGTTTGGCGGCAGCGCCACCACCATGCTCGCCTGGTTCCACCAGGGCGGCGGCAAGGATCTCTACCGCGAGCTGACGCAGGAGATCATGGGCCTCAACGTGGTCGGCTTCTATGGCTTCCCGATGCCGGCGCAGCCGTTCGGCTGGTTCAAGAAGCCTGTCACGACCACCGCTGAACTGCAGGGATTCAAGTATCGGACGGTCGGTCTTGCCGCCGATCTCATGCAGAACCTTGGCCTCAGCGTGGCGCAGCTGCCCGGCGGTGAAATCGTGCCGGCTATGGAGCGCGGGGTTATCGACGCCTTCGAATTCAACAATCCGTCATCCGACCTTCGCTTCGGTTCGCAGGACGTCGCCAAGCACTACACCTTGTCATCCTACCATCAGGCGAGCGAGTCGTTCGAATTCCTGTTCAACAAGGACGTGTTCGACGACCTCGACGATGATTTGAAGGCCATTCTCGAATATGGCGTGGAGGCGGCCAGCACCGCGAACACCGCGCTCGCCCTCGACAACTATTCGGCCGACCTGCAGAAGCTGCAGACCGAGCACGGTGTCACCGTGCACCGCACCTCGAAGGAGATTCTCGACGCACAACTCGAGGCCTGGGACAAGATCATCCCGACGCTGGAGGCGGATGAGTTCATGAAGCGGGTGCTCGACAGCCAGCGCCAATGGGTCGAACGCGTCGTCTACTACGAGCTTATGAATTCAGCCGACCTGACACTGGCATACGACCATCATTTCCCCGGCAAGCTGAAGCTCTAATTCGCCTCCGCTTTGGCAATACGGCGGTCTTGCGGGCCGCCGGATTGCACCTGACGGAAACCCTGCACATGCTCCGCTACATTGCATTCGCCGATGAACTTTCGGCATGGTTTGGAAAGGTGTTCGCCTGGAGCGTCGTCGTCATGACGCTCGGCGTGAGCTATGAGGTTGTCGTGCGATACCTGTTCAGCGCGCCAACCGCGTGGGCATTCGACCTCAGCTACATGCTCTACGGCACCATGTTCATGATGGCCGGCGCCTACACCCTGTCGCGAGACGGGCATGTGCGCGGCGATTTCATCTACCGCCTGTGGAGGCCGCGCGTGCAAGCGGCGGTCGAACTTGTCCTCTACATCATCTTCTTCTTCCCAGGCGTCACGGCGCTGATTCTGGCCGGCTGGAAGTATGCAGCACGCAGCTTCCGCTATCTCGAGGTAAGCTCGAACAGTCCGGCCGGGATTCCGATCTTCCAGTTCAAGGCCGTCATCGTGGCGGCAGGCATCCTGCTCTTCGTGCAGGGGATTGCCCAGGTGTTCCGCTGCGTCGTCTGTCTGCGAACCGGAACATGGCCGCGCGCGGCCGAAGACGTGGAAGAGACCGAGAAGGTGCTGATGGAAGCCAAGACGCTCGATGTTCTGCATCACGGTTCAGAAGCAGTCGACCTCCCATTCCTCCACCCCGACAATCAACCCGACCGCGACGGAGAAGACAGATGAGCGATCCTCAGGTCGCCGTCGCGATGCTGCTCATTCTGCTTCTGGCGATCTTCCTTGGCTTCCCGGTTGCGTTCACTTTGATGGCGCTCGGGGTCGCCTTTGGCTACTACGCTTATTTAAATCCGGGGCGGATGTGGCGCGCCTACGAACGGGCGGTTGAGGATGGTGCCGACGGCTGGACGCTTGCGGAGCATTGGATCGGCGGCTTCTTCAACAACCGCATTTTCGATCTGTTCGTGAACCAGACCTATTCCGTGATCTCGAACGACGTGCTGACCGCCATCCCGCTGTTCCTGTTCATGGGCTACATCGTCGAGCGGGCCAATATCATCGAGCGTCTTTTCGGCACCCTCTATATCGCCACCCGGCACGTTCCTGGCTCCATGGCGGTCGCCGCCCTCATCACCTGCACGCTTTTCGCAACGGCCACAGGCATTGTCGGCGCGGTCGTGACACTGATGGGCCTGCTGGCGTTTCCCGCCATGCTGAAGGCGCGTTACGACGTCAGCTATGCCTCGGGAGTGATCTGCGCGGGCGGAACCCTCGGCATCCTCATTCCGCCGTCGATTCTGCTCATCGTCTATGGCGCGACGGCGGGTGTGTCGGTCGTCCGCATGTATGCGGCAGCCCTGCTTCCTGGACTGCTGCTTGCCGGCCTTTATCTGATCTATGTGGTGACGATGGCGGTGCTGCAGCCGCAGGTGGCGCCGAAGCCGACTCGAGACGAGGTAGGGCACTATTCGGTCCTGCAAATCAGCTGGATGCTGCTGACCTCCTTCGTCCCTCTGGCGGCCCTGATCCTCGCGGTGCTCGGCGCTATCCTGTTCGGCCTCGCCACGCCCTCGGAGGCTGCCGCCATCGGCGCGCTCGGCGGCGTCGTGCTGGCCGCCGCCTACCGGGCGCTGACGTGGCAACGCCTGAAAGAGTCCGTCTATTTGACGGCGCGCACGACCGCCATGGTGTGCTGGCTGTTCGTCGGCTCCGCGACCTTCGCCTCGGTCTTTGCCTATCTGGGAGGCCAGCAACTGATCAGCGATTTCGTCACCGGCCTCGACATGTCGCCGCTGATGTTTCTGATCGTCGCCCAGATCATCATCTTCATCCTGGGCTGGCCGCTGGAATGGACGGAGATCATCGTGATCTTCGTTCCGATCTTCCTGCCGCTGTTGGCGCATTTCGAGATCGATCCGCTGTTTTTCGGCGTGCTCGTCGCAGTCAACCTTCAGACCGCCTTTCTGTCGCCGCCCATGGCGATGTCGGCCTACTACCTCAAGGGCATTTCGCCGCCGCATGTTCAGCTTTCGGATATTTTTCGCGGAATGATGCCTTATATGCTGATCGTCATCCTGTGCATGGTCATCATCTACATCTTCCCGCAGATCGTGTACGGGCTGCCCAACCTGATCTACGGGGGCTGAGGACGGGGGCGAATGGAGCACAACAGATGAATTTGAGCCGCATCCTGGCCGTCCTGGCGTTTGTAGCCTTTCTGGCGTTTTTCGGCGTCGTAATCCGTTTCGTCCCGCATCCCGATCTAGGCGTTGCGGTCGGCATCGGCGTCCTCCTTGCAGGCTACGATCTATGGAGCCAGTTGAGGTCTCGCGCGAGCTAACAGCCGGCTTGGTCGTGGGAAGCTGCATGGCTGCCGCGTCGACGCGGGCAAAGAGTCGAACCGTCCGCTCGGCCCGAGAAACATCAATTCAATCAAATCCTCGTGAATTGTACCGGACGCCCGGAACCCCAGACGCGTTCCCGGCATTGATTTTGCGGAAGAATCTGCGTCCAGAACAGGGAGCAGTGTTATGGCTTACCGTGATTATATCCATACGCCGGTGACGCCACGCGACATTCGATGGGGACTCCAGCAGGGGGCCGTCGCGGGCATTGTCGCAGGCATCGTCTTTGCGGCGTTCGAAATGGCGGCGAGTGCGTTCATGATGGGGGCGGAAGCGTTCTTCATGCCGCTGCGCATGATCGGCGCCATCGCGCTTGGACCGGAAGCTCTCGATCCCGGCTACCCGCTCTTGACGGCCGGCATCGCCGGCGTGGTCGTGCATCTGATCCTGGCCATCGCCTATGGGATCGTGTTCGGGGAGATTGCCGCAATGCTGCGCGGGCGAGCAGCCTTCATCAGTCTCGGCAGCATCTTTGGCCTCGCCTTGTGGCTCGTCAATTTCTATGTGATCGCGCCGATCGCATTCCCCTGGTTCCTGCAAGCAAGCCCGGTCGTGCAGTTCATTGCCCACACATTCTTCTTCGGTACCGTCCTCGGCTGGTACCTGTGGAAGTCGCACGAGAGAAGCGGGCTCGAAGGACCGGCGGTTTAGCCTTGCCAGCACCGAGCTGGCACAGTCGGATTGAAGCGGAAAGAGTGCTCACACCCCGCTTCAAGCCGTCTTCGGCGTCACCAGGCCGAGTTCGTCAACCATCGCCTCGCGCATGAGAAACTTCTGCGGCTTGCCGGTCACCGTCATCGGCAATTCGGTGCGGAAGCGGATGTGGCGCGGGATCTTGTAATGGGCGATCTGGCCGGCGCAGAAGGCCTTGATCTCCTGGTCGGTGGCGGTCTGGCCCGGCTTGAGCACGATCCAGGCACAAAGCTCCTCGCCAAATTTCGGGTCGGGGATGCCGAACACCTGCACTTCCCTGACCTTGGGATGGCGGTAGAGAAATTCCTCGACCTCGCGCGGATAGACGTTCTCGCCGCCGCGGATGACCATATCCTTGACCCGGCCGACGATGTTGCAATAACCCTCGGCGTCGATGGTGGCGAGGTCGCCGGTGTGCATCCAGCCGTCGGGATCGATCGCCTCGAGGGTTTTTTCCTCGTCGTCCCAATAGCCCTTCATCACCGAATAGCCGCGCGTGCAGAGTTCGCCCGGCGCGCCGACCGCAACGGTCGCGCCATCGGCATCGATCGCCTTGACCTCGACATGCGGGTGGACGCGGCCGACGGTCGAGACGCGCTTTTCCAGCGGGTCGTCGACGCTGCTCTGGAACGACACCGGGCTGGTCTCGGTCATGCCATAGGCGATTGTCACCTCCGCCATGTGCATCAGCGACACCACCTTCTTCATCACCTCGATCGGGCACGGCGAGCCGGCCATGATGCCGGTGCGCAGGCTGGTGAGATCGAAGGTGTCGAAATCCGGATGGTCGAGCAGGCCGACGAACATGGTCGGCACGCCATAGAGGCCGGTGCAGCGCTCGCCCGCCACCGCTCTCAGCGTGGCGCCGGCATCAAACCCATCGCCCGGGAAAACCATCGTCGCGCCCTTGGTGACGCAGCCGATCGTGCCCATCGACATGCCGAAGCAGTGATAGAGCGGCACCGGGATGCACAGCCGGTCGTCGACGGTGAGCCTGATCGCCGAGGTGACGAAATTGCCGTTGTTGACGATGTTGTTGTGGGTCAGCGTCGCGCCCTTGGGCGCGCCTGTCGTGCCTGAGGTGAACTGGATGTTGATGGCATCGCCGGGCTTCAGCCCCTCGGAGATCCGGTCGAGGCTATCATGCTCGTCGCGCCCGCCCATCGCCAGCACGTCGGTGAAATTGAGCATGCCGGGCGAATGCTCCTCGCCCATGCGGATGACGATTTTTAGCGCCGGCAATTTATTCGCATCGAGCTCGCCCGGTGTCGCCGTCGCGATCTCCGGCGCCAGCGTCTCGATCATGCCGAGATAGTCGGAGCTCTTGAATTTGACGGCCGTGACCAGCGCTCGGCAAGCGACCTTGTTCAGCGCATAGTCGAGTTCGGCCAGCCGATAAGCCGGGTTGATGTTGACCAGGATCAGGCCGATGCGGGCGGTGGCGAATTGCGTCACCAGCCACTCCCAGCGGTTCGGCGACCAGATGCCGACGCGGTCGCCTTTTGCCAGGCCGAGAGCCAGGAAGCCTGCGGCCAGCGCGTCCACCGTGTCTGAAAGTTCGCTCCAGGTGAAGCGCTTGTCCTGGTCGACGAAGACGGCGGCATCGAGCGTGCCGTATTTACTGACGGTGTCCGAAAGCAGCGCCGGGATCGTTTGCTGCAGCAGCGGCACGGTGCGCTCGCCCGATACATGCGCCCTGCCGTCGATCGGCGCGACAAACGTGGCCCCATTGCCCGGGCGGCGACCGCGCAGGCTGGTGGCATTCTTCAACTCGTCGAGATTGATCGGCATTGCCGTCTCCTCCGCAGGCGACCCGAGTCTATCAGCCTGCCGGGGTGGTGGAAATCCCGTTGATGGTACTGGAGCGCAATCCCCTCCCCCTTGAGGGGAGGGTGGACAGCCGCCGAAGGCGGATGGACGGGTGGGGTCGTTGCGGCAGTGCTCGACGCGAGACGACCCCCCCCCCCCCCCGGGGGGGGGGCCCCCCCCCCCCCCCGGGGGGGGGGGGGGGGGGCGGGCCCCCCCCGGGGGGGGCGGCCC
>NZ_JBVVQJ010000037.1:29448-35512 GCF_055811475.1 Mesorhizobium sp. WSM4829
GGACCCCCCGCGTCGGGGGTTGGTCGGGGGGGGTGGGGTGCGCCTGTGCTCTACGCTTTACGACCCCACCGGCCTCGCTTCGCTCGGCACCCTCCCCTCAAGGGGGAGGGAAGGCGCTCATCTTCGCCGCGATGTCGCGCATGACAGCCTCGTCGGTCGCCGCACGCGGCTTCCGCGACGCGACGAGGCAGGCCTGCGAGCGCAGGATGACGCCGTCCGCCAAAACCTTCAGGTGATTGGCGCGCAGCGTCGAGCCTGACGTGGTGATGTCGACGACGACATCGGCCAATCCTGCCGCCGGCGCGCCTTCGGTGGCGCCGAGGCTCTCGACGATGCGATAGACCTGGATGCCGTGTTTTTGCGAAAAGAACTGCTGCGTCAGCCGCCAGTATTTTGTGGCTATCCTGAGCCGCCTGCCGTGGCGCTGGCGGAAATCGGCGGCGACATCGTCGAGGTCGGCCATCGTAGCGACGTCGAGCCAGATCTCGGGCACCGCCACCACGACATCGGCATTGCCGAAACCGAGGCGGGCGACGATCTCCGCGCGCGCCTCCCAGTCGGCGAAGCTTTCGCGCAACAGATCCTCGCCGGTGATGCCGAGGTCGACCGAGCCCTGGCCGATTTCGCCTGCGATTTCTGACGCCGACAGGAACGCCACCTCGACCGCTTCCACGCCTTCGATGCGGGCGCGGTATTTGCGCTCGTCGCCGGGCAGGCTGACGGCAAGCCCGGCCTTGGCCAGCACCTCCAGCGCCTGCTGCTTGAGCCGGCCCTTCGATGGAATCGCCAGGGTGATCATTGCGCCTTCTCCCGCAACGTTTCGATGCGGTCGAGCCAGACGGAAAAGCCGACGCCGGGGATCGGCGTTTTCGCGCCGAGCAACGTCAGCAAGCGGTCGTAACGGCCGCCGCCGGCCAGCGGCCGGTCACCGTTTTCCGCCGCGATCTCGAAGACCAGGCCCGTGTAGTAATCGAGCGGACGGCCAAAGGCGGCGTCGTAGCGAATTTTTGCCGTGGACAGGCCAAGCGCTTCGATCGCCTTGGCGCGAGCTGAAAAATCTTCCAGTGCCGCGCCCAGCGAAACGCCGGCCCCGGTCGCAAAGGTTTCGAGCGCTTTTGCCGCGCCGTCGAGCGCCACATCGACTGCCAGAAAATCCTTAAGCGCCGAAAATGCCTCGTTCGACAGCCTGACGCTGCGCAGCTCGGCCTTTTCGATCAAGCGCCGCGCAATCTCGGTCGGCGACCGTCCGGCCGACGCCGACAGACCCGCCTGCTCCATGCCGCCGGCGATGTGCGAGGAAAGCGCTTCCAGATTGCCGTCGAGGACAAGGGCTGCGACCGCGCCGGCGAGCTGGCCGTTGCGCGGCGGGTTGGCGAGGTCTGCCAGCGCTGCCTCCAGCATCGCCGCCGAACCGAAGGCGCGGGCCAGCCGCATGCGCCAGCCGCGCGGCAGGCCGAGTGCGGCGAGCACCGCCTCGAAAACAGTCTGGTCGCCGAGCGTGATCGTTAGTTCCTGGCCCGGCAGCACCAGCGAAAGCAGCGCATGCGCATCGGCCAGCGATCGGGCATCGGCCTGTGCGATGTCGCCGTCGCCGAGATCCTCGATGCCGGCCTGGAAAAACTCGTTTCCGCCCTCGCGGCGCTGGCGAAACACCTCGCCGAGATAGGAATAGCGGCGCGGCGTTCCGGCTTGGCTGGCAATGTGGTCGAGGCAGACCGGGATGGTGAACTCCGGCCGCAGGCAAAGCGTCTGTCCGGTCTCGCTTTCGGTGAGGAAAATACGCCGGCGCAAATCCTCGCCGGCCATGTCCAGGAACGGGTCGGCCGGCTGCAGCACCGCCACCTCGACCGCATGCGTGTTGCGCGCGGCGAAGAGTTTTGTGATGTCTGACGCGATGGCGGGGTAGCGGGGGATCATACAGCACCACCTTGCCTTCTCCCCTTGTGGGAGAAGGTGGATTGGCGCGCGGCGCCGAGACGGAAGAGGGGTGCTGGAAGAAATGAGGCGACGGCGCTCCCCGGAACACCCCTCATCCGACCGAGCTTCGCTCGGCCACCTTCTCCCACACGGGGAGAAGGGAGCGGCGCTCTACTTGCCACGCGCCCGCTCCTCCGCCTGCGCCGCAAGTATCTTCTTCACCTCGCCAACCAGATCGCTTTCCGCCACGGTCACCTGCGCCGGGCGCGCGGAGCGCCATTCGGCGTTGTCCACAATCTCCGCCGACATCCGGGCGCCCTCGATCAAATCCTTGATCTGCACCTCGCCCTTCGCGCGCTCGTCGCCGCCCTGGATGATGGCGACCGGGCTGCCGCGGCGGTCGGCATATTTGAGCTGCGCCTTCATGCCGGCGCCGCCGAGATACATTTCCGAGCGGATGCCGGCGGCGCGCAGCTCGGCCACCATTTTCTGGTAGCGGCCGAGACTGTCCGTGTCCTTGTCCATGGTGAGCACGACGACCGGCGCGATCACGTCCGATGTATCGAGCTTGCCGAGGTTCTTCAGCGCCGTCATCAGCCTGGAGACGCCGATGGAAAAGCCGGTCGCCGGCACCGGCTCGCCGCGAAAGCGCGAGACGAGGCCATCATAGCGCCCGCCACCGCCGACCGAGCCGAAGCGGACGATTTTTCCCTCTTCGTTGGGAATTTCGGCCAGCAGTTCGGCTTCATAGACCGGGCCGGTGTAATATTCGAGGCCGCGGACGACGGCGGGGTCTATGCGAATGCGGTCCGGACCATAGCCGGCAGCCTGGACAAGCGCTTCAATCTCTTTGAGTTCAGCAAATCCCGCTTCGGCGGTGGGGTTGGCCTCAAGTACCCTGTTCCATTTTCCTACATCGTTTTTGAGCCCAGCCTCGACGTGTTGGTTGTGAAGAACGACGGCGACAATGAACGCTGCTTGAACTTCGTCTAGCCCAGCCCCCTTTGTAAAATCCCCCTCGCCCTCTTTACCGCCGTCCCAGCGACCTTTGCCCAGCAAAAGCTTGACGCCTTCCGGTCCAAACTTATCCAGCTTGTCGATAGCCCTCAGCACCTGCAGTCGGCGGCCGGCTTTCTCGTTTCCGCCAAGGCCGATCGCCTCCAACACGCCATCCAGCACCTTGCGGTTGTTGACCCGGATGACGTAGTCGCCGCGCTTGATTCCGAGCGCCTCCATCACGTCGGCCATCATCATCGCCATCTCGGCGTCCGCCGCGACGCCCGGCGTTCCCACCGTGTCGGCGTCGAACTGCATGAATTGGCGGAAGCGGCCGGGGCCGGGCTTCTCGTTGCGGAACACCCAGCCGGAGCGGTAGCTGCGATAGGGTTTTGGCAGGCGCTCAAAGTTTTCAGCGACAAAACGGGCCATCGGCGCGGTCAAATCGTAGCGCAGCGACAGCCACTGGTCGTCATCGTCCTGGAAGGAGAACACGCCCTCGTTCGGCCGATCCTGATCGGGCAGGAATTTGCCCAGCGCGTCGGTGTATTCGATCAACGGCTGGTCGACCGGCTCGAAGCCGTACAGCTCATAGACCGAGCGGATCGTCGCCATCATCTTCTCGACGGCACGGATATCCTCGGCGCCGCGATCGACAAGCCCGCGCGGCAGCCGCGCTTTCATCTTTTCCGATTTGTCGGCCATGGCTTGGGTCTTTTCGCTAGGTAAACGCTGACTTGTTTCGAGTGGGCGTGTCCTAGCCGATGGGACTTGGCGCGGCAAGGGTTTGCTCCCTGCCTTCTCCCCGTGCGGGAGAAGGCAGGGAGCTGAAACAATTCCGCCATAAGCGCGGCATCGTGCCGACATAATCGCAGCCGATAAAGCGCGCCGAAACAAGGGGTTCGGGCCATGACCTTGGCGCGGAAATTCGACATCATCAACAGCCGCACCCGCGAGCTGCCCGCCCAGCTGAGGCCGGCCGATCATCATGCACCGGGACCTGCAGCCCAAATGGCGGGACCGTTCGAGGTTGCCGCAGACAAGCGTACGGGGCCGACCATGCGCGATGCGCTGCTGACCAGCCTGCTCGTGATCTATCCGGCGTTTGCCACGATAGCGGCTATCGTTGCCGGGCTCTTTCTGGCGGGCGCCGGCGCTTGAGTTGTTGAGCGCCCCCTTGCCTTCTCCCTTTGTGGAGAAGGTGGCCTCGCGAAGCGAGGTCGGTTGAGGGGTGCTCCAGCTTGGCACCGACGCACTCCGTCCAGCACCCCTCTTCCGTCTCGGCGCTACGCGCCGATCCACCTTCTCCCACAGGGGGAGAAGGCAAGAACGACGCTACTTCGGCCTTTTGAACGCCTTCCGCTCCGCCTCGACCTGCTCGCGGCAGACACAGCCTTCGAGATGGTCGTTGACCAGCCCCATGGCCTGCATGAAGGCGTAGACGGTGGTCGGGCCGACAAAGCTCCAGCCGCGTTTCTTCAGCTCCTTCGAAATCCGCACCGAGACTACCGTGGTCGGATTGGCGCGCAGATGGGCGAGATCGACGATTTCGGGCCGTTCGTCCGGGCCGGGTTCGAACTTCCAGAACCAGGCCGCCAGCGAGCCGGCCTCGTCGGCCAATTCACGCGCGCGCCTAGCGTTGTTGATGGTCGAGACGATCTTGCCGCGGTGGCGAATGATGCCGGCATTGCCGAGCAGGCGCTCGACATTCTGTTCGGTGAAGGCGGCGATCCTGTCGATATCGAAGCCGGCGAACGCCTCGCGAAAATTCTCGCGCTTGCGCAATATGGTCAGCCAGGACAGGCCCGACTGAAAGCCTTCGAGGCAGATCTTTTCGAACAGCCTGCGGTCGTCGTCGACCGGCCGGCCCCATTCGTGATCGTGGTAGTGCAAATAGTCCGGCAGATTGCCGTGCCAGAAGCAGCGCGCGATACCATCGGGTCCAGCGAGCAGGCCTGTCTTCTCATCCATGGCACAATTCCATTGGTTAATGCGCCTCAGCGCTGCCTTTACCGCGGCTTTACCAGATTCCTGAACCGGCCGGTAACCACACCGAAAGCTTTACTGACAATGCAGCATTTTACGCATTCCGATTCATGTTTCGGTTGCTGCTCCGCGCCCAATGTTCGCGACATCGGGGACGCTTGTGCGCCCCGGCGTGTTCGACGATCAGGGTGCGTTCCAATGAAGACATTTTTGTTCCCGCTGCTCGGCGCCGCTGCCGTGTTGGCCACTGCCGCTACATCCTCCAGCGCCAATGACCGCTATGCCGACAGGCCGCCGGTGATGGTGAGCCCCGACCTTTCCGCGCCCTGGGTGCTGCAGCTTGGGCGCGCGCCGGGCATCGTCCGCCAGAACCGGCAAGAGATGCAAAAGCCGCAGCGCCGTTCTCAACGGCAGGCGCAACCGGCTCAGCTGCACACGGCGGCGATGCAGGCGCCGTCCAAGAAGCGCATTATCGCGCGCCCGCAGATCAACCCGATCTACCTGCCGCAGGAAGTCGCCTATGACGGCCCGGAGACGCCGGGCACGATCGTCATCGATACGCGGGAGAATTTCCTCTATCTGGTCGAGAACAACGGTAAGGCGCGGCGCTATGGCGTCGGCACCGGCAAGCCGGGCTTCGAATGGGCCGGCAAGCACAAGATCTCGCAGAAGAAGGTCTGGCCCGAATGGCGGCCGCCGGCGGTGATGATTTCGCGTGAGGCCGCCAAAGGCCGTTATCTGCCGACCTATGTCGCCGGTGGCGTCGAGAACCCGCTCGGCGCGCGCGCGCTCTATCTCGGCTCGACGCTCTACCGCATCCATGGCACCAACCAGCCCTGGACAATCGGCGGCGCCGTATCGTCGGGCTGCATTCGCATGCGCAACGAGGACGTCGTCGACCTCTATGAGCGGGTCGATGTTGGCACGACGGTTGTGGTGATGTAATCTGCGGTTGATTTTGTCGCCGAGTCTGTCCAGAAGTCTCGGGATCATCGGAATACGGGGGACGGGCCGTGTGGGGATACGGTCAGTCACGAAAGGGGGGCGCGGCCAGCCGCGCGGCCCGGTGGGTTTTGTGGGGGCCAGAGGTTAGTTTTTGGGGGGGGTTGGTAGCGCCCCCCGCCGGGGGGGTGGCGGTATCGGGGCCAGTCTCAGCGGTATTTTT
>NZ_JBVVQJ010000037.1:35522-68028 GCF_055811475.1 Mesorhizobium sp. WSM4829
TTTAATCGGGGTTTTTTTTTGGCGCCTTGCCTGACCATATGTCGGGGTACCATCTAAATCGGGGGCCGGGGGGGGGGGGGTATCGGGCCCCACACTAAGGGCCCGCGCGCAAACCCGCGCGCCCCTTTCTGTTTTCGGGACGCCATAGGATAGTTTGGCGGGGTGGTACGTCGCGCCCGCGGCATGGCGGTTCGCATTCTCGCTGCCATTCTCCTCGGTATTTTGCTATGTCGGCTGCAACGCTTCCAGACAAAGGCTTAAGCTCAATGTCCCTGTCCGACGACAGCCGTTATCTCCGGGGCGGTCCGGTCGCCCAACGCATCATCGCCTCGGTGCGCGAGGATGCAGCGATCGCCACCGCCGAAGGCTTTCCGGCCAAACTGATATCGATCACCGTCGGCGACACGGCTGCAGTCGATGTCTACGTGCGCAACCAGCGCGCCAAGGCGGCACTGGCCGGTATCGGTTTCGAGGAAAGACGATTTCCCGCCGACATCACCGCCGGCGAACTCGAAGCAGCGATCCATGGCCTGAATGCCGATCCGCGCGTCACCGGTATCATCATCCAGCGGCCGGTGCCGGTGCATATCCCGATCAAGACGCTGCAAGCGGCGGTGCATCCGCTCAAGGACGTCGAGGGCATGCACCCAGCCTCGATCGGCAACATCGTCTACAACCAGCTCGACCTCGCACCCTG
The DNA here is from genome assembly GCF_055811475.1 of Mesorhizobium sp. WSM4829. Taxonomy (NCBI): domain Bacteria; kingdom Pseudomonadati; phylum Pseudomonadota; class Alphaproteobacteria; order Hyphomicrobiales; family Phyllobacteriaceae; genus Mesorhizobium; species Mesorhizobium sp. WSM4829. The sequence goes on from NZ_JBVVQJ010000037.1 coordinate 36,220, forward strand.
CACGGCGGCCGCTTCGGTCGAATTGCTCAGGGAAACCGGTCTCGATCTCAAGGGGCTCGAGGTCGTCATCGTCGGCCACTCCGAGATCGTCGGCAAGCCGATCGCCTTCCTGCTGATGAGCGAAGGCGCGACGGTGACGGTGTGCCATCACATGACGCGCTCGGTGGCAGCGCATGCGCGGCGTGCCGATGCGCTGTTCGTCGCCGTCGGCAAGCCGCGGCTGATCAAGGCCGATATGGTCAAGCCCGGCGCGGCCGTCATCGATATCGGCATCAATGCCGAGATCGGACCGGACGGGGAGAGCCGCATCGTCGGCGACGTCGACGCCGAGAGCGTCAAGCATGTGGCGTCCTGGATCACGCCGGTGCCGGGCGGCGTCGGCCCGATCACCGTGGCGATTCTTTTGCGCAACACGATGGTGGCGCTCAGCCGGCAGCGCGCGCGCTACCATGCGACCTATGGCGTGGTGGACAAGCTCGCGGCGGAATAAGCCGGCAGCGCCGGTGGATCACTCCGCTGCAACGGCTGCCCTGCTGTCCGGAACGCCCTCCGGCTGCGGCCCGCCATAAGCCCAGTCGAGCAGCTTTATCGTATGCACCACCGGCAGCTTCGCGGCAGAAGCAATCTGGGTGATGCAGCCGATGTTGCCGGTGGCGACGATTTCAGCACCGGTCGCCTCGATATTTCTGACCTTGCGGTCACGCAGTTGAGCCGAAATCTCCGATTGCAAAATGTTGTAAGTGCCGGCCGAGCCACAGCACAAATGCCCCTCGCGCGGCTCGCGCACGACGAAGCCGGCCTTGGCCAGAAGCTCCTTCGGCTGGCGGGTTATTTTCTGGCCGTGCTGCATCGAGCAGGCGGAGTGATAGGCGACGATGGTGCCGGGCTTGCGCACCGGCTCGGGCAGATCGATGCTTGCCAAATATTCGGTGATGTCCCTGGCCAGCGCCGACACCCGCGCCGCCTTGTCGGCATAGGCGGGATCGAGGCGCAGCATGAAACCATAATCCTTGATGGTGGTGCCGCAGCCCGACGCAGTGATGACGATGGCATCCAGCCCGCCTTGCTCGATGGCGCGCGTCCAGGCGTCGACATTGCGCCTGGCCGAGGCAAGGGCTGCCGCCTCGCGGCCCATGTGATGCACCAGCGCACCGCAGCAGCCCTCGCCCTCGGGAACCACGACCTCGACGCCGAGCCGCGTCAGCAGCGCGATCGTCGTGTCGTTGATGGCGGGATCGAGCACGGACTGCGCGCAGCCGGTAAGGATGGCGACGCGGCCATTTTTGCTCGTGCCCTGCCCGGCATGAATGCCCGGTGAAGCCTTTGGCGAGGCCGCAGGAACCGACGCCGGGGCGAGCTTGAGCATCGCACCCAGCGGCTTCAGCGCCGGGAGCTTTTCCAGCAGTCCGGCGAATGGCTGGCCGAGCTTTGCCAGCTTGAGCGCAGCGCGAAACCGCGAGGGATAAGGCAGGACCAAGGCCAGCATGGCGCGGGTCAGCCGATCGGGCAGCGGCCGCTTGTAGGTTTCCTCGATATGGACGCGGGCGTGGTCGACCAGATGCATGTAGTTGACGCCCGACGGGCAGGTTGTCATGCAGGCGAGGCAGGACAGGCAACGGTCGATATGGGTGACGATCTGCTTGTCGGCCGGTCGGCCGTTCTCCAGCATGTCCTTGATCAGGTAGATCCGCCCGCGCGGCGAATCCAGTTCGTTGCCAAGCGTCACATAGGTCGGGCAGGTGGCCGTGCAGAAGCCGCAATGCACGCATTTGCGCAGGATCTTTTCCGATTCCGCGACATGCGGATCGGCAAGCTGGGCAGCTGAGAAATTGGTCTGCATCTCGTACCTCCTAAGCCATGCGGCCGGGGTTGAGGATCGCCTTCGGATCGAATTCGGCTTTGAGCCGCGCCGACAATGCTGCCAGGTGCGGCGCCTGCGGCTCGAACACCGGCACAGCGGCGCGATGCGAAGGGGCGGCGCGCACCAGCGTCGCATGGCCGCCGCCATACTGTCTCACCAGTGCGCGCAGAAGATCGGCTTCGGGATCGCCATGCTCCATGCGCAGCCAGATCAGTCCGCCCTGCCAGTCATAAAAGGCATCGACGGCCGCCTGCATGCGCAGCGCCAGCACCATCTGGTGGCCTTGCGCCGGCGCCATCGACACGCGCCACACCGGCTTTTCCAGGCCGTCGGCAAACGGCGCGCAATCGCGGACATCGCGCCAGACAGAATGCGAGACCTCGCCCGAGATTTCCTCGAGCGGGCCGGCATTTCCGAGCAGATCTTTCAGCGCAGCAATGCGGTAGGCGACCGACGGCCCAAACCCCTCGACGCGCAGCAATGTCGCGGCGGTGCTGCCGAGACCGCCGCCGGCGACCCGTGCGGCAACGCGTTCGGGAAGATGGGCAGCACTCGACACTTCGGCGCTGGAGCCGAGCGCCAGCGCCATAGCGGCCGCGGCATGATCGTCGAGCAGGCCGCGCACAGCCAGCGTGACTTCGGTCTCGGCAGCGGGCAGCACCTTGAAGGTGACGTCGGTAAGAACGGCAAGCGTGCCCCAGCTGTTGGCCATGAGCTTGGACAGGTCATAGCCGGTGACGTTCTTGACCACGCGGCCGCCCGATTTGAACGCCTCGCCACGCCCCGAAACCGCTGCTATGCCAAGAATATGGTCGCGCGCCGCCCCCGCCTTCAGCCGGCGCGGACCGCAAAGGTTCGCGGCCAGTACGCCGCCGATCGTGCCTTTTCCCTTTTCGCCGCCGAGCAGCGGGCCATAATCCAGTGGTTCGAAAGCGAGTTGCTGGCCGTTTTCGGCAAGCAGTTTTTCGATCTCGGCCAGCGGCGTGCCGGCCTTTGCTGACAGCACCAGTTCAGCCGGCTCGTAGAGCGTCACGCCTGACAGTTTCGACAGGTCGAGCGTGTGCTCGGTCTGCAGCGGACGGCCGATTCCACGCTTGGAACCATGGCCGAGGATTTCGAGCGGCGTTTCTTCCGCCGCTGCCCAGGCGACAGTGGCGAGAGTTTCGGCGGTGGTGGCGGCGGTGAAGGTGGTCATCGCTGCAGAACTTGGGTTCCTCGCCCCCACAGAGTGGGGGAGAGGTGGTTTGCGAAGCAAACCGGAGAGGGGGCAATCATAGGGCGTCGTCCCCGATCTTCTTGGCCGCAAAAACGAAGCGCAGGTCTGGGGCAGACACGTCTTCGGCTAATCGCCCTTCCAGTGCCGCGAGAATAGTCTCGCAAACGCTCCTCGGTTTTTTCAGAACGTCGAAGTTCCAGAATCGTATCACCGAGAACCCTTCACCGCGCATGAATTCATCGCGCCGTCGATCGTAGGAATTGTCGGCGTGCTGACTTCCGTCCAGTTCCACGACCAGCCTTTCGCTGCGGCACGTGAAGTCTGCAAAATACGGTCCAATCGGCATCTGGCGCACGAATTTGTATCCGCCTAGCCTTTTGGCCTTCAGCTCGTTCCAGAGGGTCGCTTCCGCCTGATTGTCGCCGCGGCGAAGCGCGCGGGCACGTGTGATCCTCTCAGGTGAACGCCGGCTCGGCGTGTCGGTCGCCCCCCTCTCCGTCTCGGGCTTTGCCCGAGCCACCTCTCCCCCGCTTTGCGGGGGCGAGGAACCGCCATTCCGCGACGCTACCATCAAAACCTCGGAATATCCGGAAACGCCGTCTGGCCGCGATGCACGTGCATGCGTCCGAGCTCGGCGCAGCGGCGAAGCTGCGGAAACACCTTGCCCGGGTTGAGCAGATGGTTGGGGTCGAAAGCGCATTTGACCCGCATCTGCTGGTCGAGGTCGATCTGGTTGAACATTTCCGGCATCAGGTCGCGCTTCTCGACGCCGACGCCGTGCTCGCCGGTCAGCACGCCGCCGACCTTGACGCAGAGCCGCAGGATGTCGGCGCCGAAACTTTCCGCCTTGTCGAGCTCGCCCGGCACGTTGGCGTCATAGAGGATCAGCGGATGCAGATTGCCGTCGCCGGCATGGAAGACGTTGGCGACCCCGAGCCCGTATTTTTTGGAGAGTTCCCGCATGCCGTGCAGGACGCGCGGCAGTTCCTTGCGCGGGATGGTGCCGTCCATGCAGTAATAGTCCGGCGAGATGCGGCCGACCGCCGGAAAGGCCGCCTTGCGGCCGGCCCAGAAACTCAGCCGCTCCTGCTCCGATTGCGAGATGCGGCATGTGGTCGAGCCGTTCCTATAGGCGATTGCCTCAACCAGGCCGATCAAATGATCGACCTCGACGCCCGGCCCGTCGAGCTCGACGATCAGCAGCGCCTCGACATCCAGGGGATAGCCGGCATGGACGAAATCCTCGGCCGCATGGATCGCCGGGCGGTCCATCATCTCCATGCCGCCCGGGATGATGCCGGCGCCGATGATGTCGGCGACGCATTGACCGCCCTGCTCGCTGGTCGGGAAGCCGATCAGCAGCGCGCGAGCCGTCTCCGGCTTCTTCAGGATGCGCACGGTGACCTCGGTGACGACGCCGAGCAGCCCTTCGGAACCGGTCATCACCCCGAGCAGGTCGTAGCCTTCCGCGTCGAGATGCTTGCCACCGAGCCGCACCACCTCGCCGTTCATCAGCACCATCTCGATGCCGAGCACATTGTTGGCGGTAAGGCCGTATTTGAGGCAATGCACGCCACCGGAATTCTCCGCGACATTGCCGCCGATCGAGCAGGCGATCTGGGAGGATGGATCGGGGGCGTAATAAAAGCCCTCCTGCTCGACGGCGGTGGTGATGCCGAGATTGGTGACGCCCGGCTGGGCGACGACGATGCGGTTGGGAAAATCGATCTCGAGAATGCGGTTGAACCTGCTCATCACCAACAGCACGGCGTCTTCCAGCGGCAGCGCGCCGCCTGACAGCGAGGTGCCGGAACCGCGCGGCACGACGCGGATGTTGCGGTCGTTGCAATATTTCAGCACGCGCGAGACCTGCGCCACCGTTTCGGGCAGCACCACGACCAGCGGCAATTGCCGATAGGCGGTGAGGCCGTCGCTCTCGAAGGCGCGCATCGAATTGGCCGCGTCGACGACGCCCTCGCCGGGCACGATGATGCGCATATCGGCGACGATCTCGTCGCGCCGGCGCATCGTGGCGTCGTCTGGCTTCGGCATCAGCAGGCCGGACATCGACAGTTCCTTCGATCGACTGGTAAAAATCTTTTACCAGCGGCAGGCGCTTGTTGCAAATCCTGCTTTGGCCGAAATCGGGACGATCTTGCGCGGGTCGGCGAGAGGGAAGCGCTGACTTTCTCCCCCCTCTGTCGCCTTCGGCGACATCTCCCCCTCAAGGTGGGAGATTGCCTGCCTGCTCGCCTGCCGGCTTGGCGGGTTCGGAGTGCAGGCGGCGCACTCGGCGCACGCCCCACCAGACCAGCAGGATGGCGAGCGGCACCGAGGCGGCGGTGACGACCTCGGGCGCGACGGCATGGCCGAAGATCGAGGCGCCCTTGGCGAGGTAGCCGATGAGCCCGACGACGTAGTAGGAGACGGCGGCGACCGAGAGACCCTCCACCGTCTGCTGCAGCCGCAACTGCAGGCGGGCGCGGTTGTTCATCGACGCCAGCAGATCGCGGTTCTGCTTCTCGACCTCGACGTCGACCCAGGTGCGCAGCAGCGTGGTGGCACGGGTGAGCTTGGTCGACAGATTGGCCTGACGCTCCTCGACCGAACGGCAGGTGCGCATGGCGGGGGCGACGCGGCGCTGTAGGAAGCCGCCCCAGGTGTCATAGCCGGGCACCGCCTCTTCCTCCAGCGCCTCCAGCCGTTCGCGGACGATGCCGTCATAGGCGCGGCTGGCGCCGAAGCGATAGAGGCTGGAGGCTGCATCGGCCTCCAGTTCGGCGGCAAGCTCGGTCAGGTCGGCAAGCAGCGTCTGGTTGTCGCGGGTTTCGGCGACCTTCATTTCCAATGTGGTCTGCGCCAGCCTGTCTTCGATGCGGCGGGCGCGACCGGACAGCATCAGCGCCAGCGGCAGGCCAAGCATGGCCAGCGTGCGGTAGGTTTCGATATCGATCAGCCGCTGCGCCAGCGCGCCGGTGCGTGCCGGCGTCAGGCCGCGGTCGAGCACCAGCATGCGGGTCATGCCGTCACCGTCCTGGCGGAAATCGGTGACGATGGCGGCGTTGCCGCGCTCGACCAGCGAATAGCACAGGCTGGTCGGGTCGAAGCCAGCGATCAGCCTTTCGCTCGCCTGCGTCCATTTGCGGATTTCGAGCCTGATGCCGGAAATCACCGTTCCCGGCGGCGAAAAGCCGTTGCCGAAAGGCGAACCTTCCTGGCGCTGGCCGCTCTCGGAGAGCGGTCCTTCCCATAGATAGGTGGAGAATTCCGTATGCCGTTCCCAGCGCAGCGAGCCCTTGCCCCACTTCATCGCGTGGTGGCGGGCATGAGGGTCAGGCGCGGCGATGCCGAGGCGCCGCGACAGTTCGGAAAGCACCGCCTGGTCGACGCCGGATCCGGCTTCGGTCATGAACGAAAGCTGCACCAGAACGCGCGGTTTCTCGACCAGCGGATGCGGACGGGCGTGAACCTCGCCGAGCGCGCCAGGCCGTCCCTCATGCGCGGGAAAGCCCAGGACGCTGCCCTCGACGCGCGGCTGGAATTTTGGATTGGACGGGTCATCTGCCACGGCTGGTCCCCCGGGCCTGGTGCACTCGCGTCCCTCTAGAGCCAATTGCCGGGGCAAGCAAACAACAAATTAGCCGAAAGCGATATGCCGGGCGACATCGGCTTCGGCCAAGCGGGCGAACTGGATAAATAATTTGACCAGTTGCTGACACTGGCCTTATCCTGCGCGACACCGGTTCAATCCCCAGGCCATCCCCGTTGAGCGACATTTTCTCCAGAATCGAGCATTCCCGCACCGCCGACGAGGTGGTGCAGCAGATCGAGAGTCTGATCCTCGAAGGCGTTCTGCGCACCGGCGACAGGCTGCCGGGCGAGCGCGAGCTGGCGCGCCGGTTCGAGGTGTCGCGGCCGATCCTGCGCGATGCGCTGAAGGCGCTGGAGGGGCGCGGGCTTTTGACGACCCGGCCCGGCGGCGGCACCCATGTCGCCGACGTCATCGGCCAGCTGTTCACCAAGCCGGTGACGGACTTGATCTCCATGCACCGCAAGGCGGCGACCGACTATCTGGAATACCGCCGCGAGATCGAGGCGGTGGCGGCCGAGTATGCGGCGCGGCGCGCCACATCAGACGACCTGGCGCTGCTCGATCGCATCATGGCGCGCATGGACGAGGCGCACCGGACCGGCAATTTCGACGACGAGGCGGAAATCGACGTCGAGTTCCACCACGCGATCTGCGAATGCGCGCACAACATCATCCTGTTGCACACGCTGCGCTCGTGCTACCGGCTGCTGTCGGAGGGCGTGTTCCAGAACCGGCTCCTGGTGTTCAACGTGCCGGGCGCGCGCGAGGCGCTGCTTTCGCAGCACCGGGCGATCTACGCAGCGGTCAAGGCCGGCGATCCGGCGGCCGCGCGGCAGGCGGCGATGGACCACATCACCCATGTCGAACGCACCATGGCCGAGGCCGAGCGCAGCGGCGACTGGCAACGCGTGTCGCGGCTGAGGCTGATGCAGCGCTCGGAAGCCGGCGACAGCGAGCCGGCACGAAAACGCTCGTGAGCGCCGGCCAAGAATTGCGACGAATTAGCGAACCATCAGCGGGAAGCCCATGAGCATGATCCTCACCATCGCCGATCTCAAGGACCTGGCGCGCCGCCGCGTGCCGAAGATGTTCTTCGACTATGCCGATTCCGGTGGATGGACCGAAAGCACCTACCGGGCCAATGAGGAGGATTTCCAAAGGATCAAGTTCCGCCAGCGCGTGCTGGTCGACATGAGCAACCGCTCGCTGGAATCGACCATGATCGGCGAGAAGGTGGCGATGCCGGTGGCGCTGGCGCCGACCGGCATGACCGGCATGCAGCACCCCGACGGCGAGATGCTGGCGGCGCAGGCGGCGGAGGAATTCGGCGTGCCGTTCACGCTGTCGACAATGAGCATCTGCTCGATCGAGGATGTCGCATCGGTGACCAGGAAGCCGTTCTGGTTCCAGCTCTATGTGCTGCGCGACAAGGATTTCGTCCTCAGTCTCATCGACAGGGCAAAGGCGGCGAAGTGCTCGGCGCTGGTGCTGACGCTCGACCTGCAGATCCTCGGCCAGCGCCACAAGGACATCCGCAACGGGCTGTCGGCGCCGCCGCGCTTCACGCCGAAGCATGTCTGGCAGGTGGCGAGCAGGCCGGGCTGGTGCCTTGGCATGGCCGGCACCAAGCGCCGGACTTTTCGCAACATCGTCGGCCACGCCAAGGGCGTCGGCGACCTCAACTCGCTGTCGTCGTGGACGACGGAGCAATTCGATCCGCATCTGTCGTGGAAGGACGTCGCCTGGATCAAGGAGCGCTGGGGCGGCAAGCTGATCCTGAAGGGCATCCTCGACAAGGAGGACGCGCTGATGGCGGCCAAGACCGGCGCCGACGCGATCATCGTCTCCAATCATGGCGGACGCCAGCTCGACGGCGCGCCGTCGTCGATCTCGGTGCTGGAAGAAATCGCCGACGCGGTCGGCGACACGATCGAAGTGCATATGGATGGCGGCATCCGCTCTGGCCAGGACGTGCTGAAGGCGCTGTGTCTCGGCGCCAAGGGCACCTATATCGGCCGGCCTTTCCTCTACGGCCTCGGCGCGCTCGGCAAGGAAGGAGTCACCAAAGCCTTGGAAATCATCCGCAAGGAGATGGACATAACGCTGGCACTGTGCGGAAAGCGTCTGGTGACCGACATGGGCAAGGATCAGCTTCGGCGTTAGACTCCCGTGGCGGCATGATCACGGAGATGGAAGCATTGACTGCCCCCGGCATCCACTTTCTCGACGCGCGCGGACCGGAAGGCATGCGCATCTATGCGGTCGGCGACGTGCATGGCCGGCTCGACCTGCTCGCCGCCATGTACCGCCGGATTGCGGCCGAGATCAGCCAGGCGCGGCCGGTCGACTGGCGTGTCGTCCATCTCGGCGACTATGTCGACCGCGGCCCGGACTCCAAGGGCGTTATCGATTTCCTGATCGAAGTGCGAAAACGCGACCCGCGCCACCTGATGCTCGCCGGCAACCACGACATCGGCTTCCTAGACTTCCTCGACACTCCCGATGCGGACGGGCTTTTCATGCGCTATGGCGGCATCCAGACCGCGCAATCCTATGGCGTAGCGCTCAATGAAGGTGGTGGCGCGTGGTTCGGCAGGTCCGAGGCGGCATTGCGGCAAGGCCATGCAGCGCTTGTCGAGGCCGTGCCGAAAAGCCATGTCGAGTTCCTGCAGTCGCTGCCGTTTTCACTGACCTTCGGCGACTTCTTCTTCTGCCATGCCGGCATCCGGCCGGGCATTGCGATGGAAAGTCAGAGCGCGCAGGACCTGATCTGGATCCGAGATGTCTTTCACAATCATTCCGGCCTGCATCCAAAGATCGTGGTGCATGGCCACACGCCGGTGCCGGAGGCCGAGGTGATGGTCAACCGCGTCAATATCGACACGCTCGCCTACCAGACGGGAAACCTCAGCGCGCTCGTCGTCGACGGTGCCGACAAGCGTATCCTGGTGGTGTCAGGCGAGAGGGGTTAAAGCGCTTAGCGAAGCGCGGCGGTGACGCCGTAGCCGTCGACGGCGTTGTGGTTGTTGGCTACGTCGCCGGCGTAGGTGCCGAAGCCGCACAACACTATGGCCGACAACATGACAAAGGACAGAAGCGCTGCTTTCACGGACGTCATCTCTTGGTTAGGCTTTCTGCATCTGTGCACGGGGTGGGTTACGAATGGGTTGAAACGGAAAATGCGTCTCAAAGTTTCGACGATTTCGCTGCTTTTAGGCATGTTCTGTATCGGCGATGTGTCGCGCGAGTGACCCAAAAGGTTCATCGCGTTGCACGGACGATGCAGAGCGGGTGCCTTCTAGGGTGGCGGGCGGCCACAAGCCAAGCACGAAACATGCTGTCCACAGCGGATTTTTGCCGGCGTGCCAAATATGCAACGTCGATACTGACTGATCAGATCGTCGCCACCCAGGCGCGGGCGATGGCCAGCCCGGCGGCATCGGCAGCCGCTCCGTGGCGGGCCATTTCGTCGTCGAGCCGATCGCTCCAGTCCGGGTGCCGCTCGGCAATGAGCGATGCGAAGGATGCGCTCCAGTCGCGGACCATCGGCCGGTCCGCCTCGAAATGGAACTGAAAGCCATAGACGGCACGGCCGATGCGAAACGCCTGGTTCTCGGCGACGTCGTTGCCGGCGAGCCGCACGGCATTTTCGGGCAAGACAAAGGTGTCGTCGTGCCACTCGAAGATCGGGAAATCTTCGGGCAGCGCGCCGAGCACCGGATCGGCCGTCGCCGCCGGCGTGAGCGAGACCTTGTGCCAGCCGAATTCCGAGGCGCCGCCGATCCGGTTCTCGCCGCCGAAGGCGCGCGCCACCAGTTGGCTGCCAAGGCAGATACCGAGCACGGCGCGATCCTTGCCGGCGAAATCGCGCGTCAGGTCGAGAAGTTCAGGAAAATACGGGCAGATCTCGTCGTCCAGCGCATTCTGGGCGCCGCCGAGCACGACCATGGCGTCGTGCGCAGCGCTGTCCTGCGGCAGCATCTCGCCACAATAGGGCCGGCGCAGATCGATATCGGCGCCTGCCTCGACAAGAGCCGCGCCGATCTGGCCAAGGCCCTCGCTGTCGAAATTCTGGACCACCAGCACCCGCATCGAAAAACCTGCTGACATGAAAACGATGCGACGAGCGATATCATGCCGCCGTCATTCCGGCCAAGATACGTATTCGGGGAGAAAGCTATGCCACTGCAGAATCGGGTCGACCCGTTCGGCGTCATCCACGCCGTGCCGGAGCGCGGCCTGTTCATGGGCAATCGCGGCATCATCCATGACCCCGAAACGAAGACGCTGCTGAAAAAACGCTGGGCGCTGCAGGCCTGGATCATCTGCGTCTGCGAATTCCGCGATGTGCGGCGCGAGCCGATGGGCCGCAACAGGCAAAGCGACGACCAATCGGGGGGCAAGGCCGGCTGGACCGAATTGTTTTTCCTGGACGAGGTGACCGCGCTCTCGGCCGGGCATCGGCCCTGCTTCTTCTGCCGGCGCGAGCGGGCCAGGGACTTCGTCCGGCGCTTCGGCATGGCCTTCGGCATTGCCGCGCCGCGCGCACCACAGGTCGACAAGCGGCTGCATAGGGAGCGGCTGGCGTCGGGTGGGCAGGCACCGGTCGTATCCGTAGAAGAGCTTGCCGGGTTGCCGGACGGCGCCATGGTTGCGGACGGCGGCAATGCCTATGCGATGCGCGGCGGCAAGGCGCTGCGCTGGTCGTTCGCAGGCTATTGTGATCGTGTGGGGGGCGATCCGGTGGACGGCGATACCGTGGGGTTCGGCGGTTTTGCCGACCGTCCAATCCGCCTGCTCACGCCGGCGACCACCGTTGCCGTGCTGAGGCAAGGCTATGTGCCAGTGTGGCATCCCTCGGCCGAGACTTGACGCCAAGAGCCGGCTCGCCCATTCCTCGGCGATGCGCGCCAATTACAAGATGCAGCGGCTGTTCGTGCCGGACGACCTCGGACCGGATATCGAGTTCGAGGCGAGCCCGCAGCAGGGCCATTACCTGATGCATGTGCTGCGGCTCGGCGAGGGCGCCGAAATCCTGTTGTTCAACGGCCGCGACGGCGAATGGTCGGCTTCTATCGCCGCCAGGTCCAAAAAGACGGTGCGGCTGAAGGTGCTGGCCTTGCAGCGGCCGCAGCCGCCGCTGCCCGACCTCGTCTACTGCTTTGCGCCGCTTAAGCAGGGTCGGCTCGACTATCTGGTGCAGAAGGCGGTCGAGATGGGCGCCGGCGTCCTGCAGCCGGTCATTACCCAGCACACGCAGGTGGCAAAGCCCGGCATCGAACGGCTGCGCGCCAATGTCGTCGAGGCCGCCGAACAATGCGGCATCCTTGCGGTGCCGGAAGTGCGCGAAGCGGAAAAAATCGAGCGCCTGCTGGCCGGCTGGGACAAGGAGCGGCGGTTGATCTACTGCGACGAGGATGCTTCCACCAACAATCCGCTGCCGGCGCTGCAGGCGGTGCGGGAGAAGAAGCTCGGGCTGCTGGTCGGCCCCGAGGGCGGGTTTTCCGACGAGGAACGAAGGATGCTGCGGGCGCTGCCTTTCGTCACCGCGATTCCGCTCGGGCCGCGCATCCTGCGCGCCGACACGGCTGCGGTGGCGGCGCTGGCGGTGATACAGGCGACAATCGGCGATTGGTGAGGCACTTCCCTTCTCCCCTTGTGGGCCTTGTGGGAGAAGGAAGAAGCAGCCAATCAATTCCAGTTACCCTGTGGCTCAGGATTTTTCGCTTGATCGCCTACTGACATTTCGTCCATCTAGCGCCGGCGGTCGTCCGACCACCTACAGCGCCGCGCGTCCTTTCGGACGCGCAAAGGACGCTGTAGCACTTGATTGGGCACATGATCCTTTCCGAAAATCGAAGCCGATTTTCGGGGTCATGTGCTAGAGGACTTGTAATGGCGCGCGACACAACCGATTTCCGGCCGATCGAAGGCGTCGACGAGCTTGTCGAGCACCTGGCTGAAGGCAACAAGCCGCGCGACAAATGGCGCATCGGCACCGAACACGAGAAATTCCCGTTCTATGTCGACGGCAATGCGCCGGTGCCCTATGGCGGCGAGCACGGCATCCGCGCCATTCTCGAAGGCATGCAGGAAAAACTCGGCTGGGATCCGATCATGGATGCCGGCCGCATCATCGGCCTGGTCGAGCCGACCGGCCGGGGAGCGATCTCGCTGGAACCCGGCGGCCAATTCGAACTGTCCGGCGCGCCGCTGGAGACGATCCACCAGACCTGCCGCGAGGGCAATGCGCATCTGGCGCAGGTGCGCGAGATCGCCGAGCCGATGGGCATCCGCTTCCTCGGCCTCGGCGGCAGCCCGAAATGGTCGCTGGCCGAGACGCCGAAAATGCCAAAGTCGCGCTACGAGATCATGACCCGCTACATGCCCAAGGTCGGCAGCAAGGGCCTCGACATGATGTACCGCACCTGCACCATCCAGGTGAATCTCGACTTCGAGAGCGAGGCCGACATGCGCCGCAAGATGCAGGTGTCGCTGAAGCTGCAGCCGCTGTCGACGGCGCTGTTCGCCAACTCGCCGTTCACTGAGGGCCGGCCCAACGGATTTCAGAGCTGGCGCGGCGACATCTGGCGCGACACCGACAACCAGCGCTCGGGCCTGCTCGACTTCTGCTTCTCGCCCGATTTCGGCTTCGCCGACTATGTCGAATGGGCGCTCGACGTGCCGATGTACTTCGTCATCCGCGACGGCCACTACCACGACATGACGCACGTCACCTTCCGCCAGTTCATGGCAGGTGCGGCCCGCAACGAGATTTCTGACGGGCTGCCGACGATGGGCGATTGGGCGAACCATTTGTCGACGCTGTTTCCCGACGTGCGATTGAAGCGTTTCCTTGAAATGCGCGGCGCCGATGGCGGACCGTGGCGGCGCATCTGCGCGCTGCCGGCTTTTTGGGTCGGGCTGCTCTACGACGCGGCGGCGCTCGACGCGGCCGAGGCGCTGACCTCGAGCTGGAGCTATGAAGAGGTGCTGGCGATGCGCAACGCCGTGCCGGAACAGGGCATTTCGGCGCCGTTCCGCAACACGACACTGCGCGAGATCGCCCGCGACGTGCTCGTCATCTCGCGCATGGGGCTGAAGAACCGCGGCCGCAAGAACCGCGACGGCTATGACGAAACGTCGTTCCTCAGCACGCTGGACGAAGTCGTCGCGCGCGGCACCACCAGCGCCGAGGAGCTGGTTTCCGCCTATCATACGCGCTGGGGCGGCTCGATCGAGCCGGTGTTCATGGAGTATGCGTATTAGCCGTTTGCTATCGGCTTGGCTGACAGCTCGGGAAACGCGCTTTCCGAAATCGATTCCGATTTTCGGGCCGATGCGGTAGGCTCTCCTACGAGGATTTTCCCGAGGAGAAAACCAATGGCTTCCTTGTTCGACATTCTGGCGCAGGCGCAGAACGGCAACGGCATGCAGGCCCTGGCCCAACAGTTCGGCCTTTCGCAGCAGCAAGCGCAATCGGCGGTCGAGGCGCTGCTGCCGGCCTTTTCACAGGGGCTGAAGCGCAGCACCTCCGACCCCTACGGGCTCGGCGCGTTCATGACGGCAATGGCCAGTGGCCAGCACGCCAAATATTTCGAGGACGCAGGCCGTGCCTTCTCGCCGCAGGGCGTCGATGAAGGCAACGGCATTCTTGGCCATCTGTTCGGCTCAAAAGACCTGTCCCGCGCCGTTGCCAGCCAGGCAGCGCATGCGAGCGGCGTCAGCCAGCAGATCTTGCAGCAGATGTTGCCGGTCGTGGCTTCGATGATGATGGGCGGCCTGTTCAAGCAGACCACAAATCAGATGCAGGCGGCAGGCGGATTCGGCGGCGGCAGCAATCCGCTCGGCGAGATCATCGAGCAGATGATGCGGCAGGCCGGCGGCGGCGCGCAGGCGCCGCAACAGCGCCAGGCACCGCAGCCCGGCCCGATGGACAATCCGTTCGGCAAGGTGCTGCAGGACATGTTCGGCGGCGCGCAGCAGCCGCAGGGTCAGCCGCAGCAGGCGCCCAATCCCTACGGCGACAATCCGCTCGGCAAGGTGCTGCAGGACATGTTCGGCGGCGGCGCGCAACAGCCGCAGCGCGAAGCGCCGCAGCAACGCGAAGCGCCGCAGCCGCAGACCAATCCGAGCGGCAGGCCACGCAATCCGTTCGACGATTTGTTCGGCAAGATGTTCGAGGCGGGCGCGCAGCAGCGTGACGATTACCAGAAGGGCGTGGAATCGATCTTCGAACAATTCAAGCGAGGCATGGACCGGCGCTAGCGTGGCAAGCACCCGAGTCGAGATCCTGTGAGCAGAAGATTGGAGCAGATGCGCCGCAACCCTCGCGGCGATTGGTCAATATCGGATGTAAAGGCAGTTTGTGACGAGGCAGGCGTCCATTGTGTGCCGCCAAGATCCGGTGGGTGGCATTACAAGGTCTATCATTCAGCAATGACCGACATTCTGACCGTGCCTTTCAAACGCCCCATCAAACCCGTATATATTCGAAAACTCGTGGCATTCATCGACGAGGCAAAGAGACATGACGGGAAAACTTGAATATCCGGTCGTCATCGCACCGCTGGCTACGGAAGACGGGGGCGGATTTTCGGCGCTGGTACCTGGCCTGCCCGGCTGCATGAGCGATGGCGATACTCCTGAAGAGGCCATCGCGAACGTCCAGGACGCCATATCATCCTGGATAGAAGCCGCGCACGAAGTTGGTAGATCGGTACCACGGCCGTCGCGAAGCTGGCCTTCGCCTGATTTCAAAAAGAAAAATGCCCGATCCTTGGGAAGACCGGGCAGTGTGCAGGCGGGCCGGCGGGGAAACCGGCAGGGAGTGGGGGCCTGCGAAGTCCTTTAGCGCCGTGCCCCAAAGGCACGCGGCCAGCGCGATCAGGTCACCTGCGGGCAAGATCCTCGATCGTTTCTGTGCGATCGGCCGCGATGACGCGAAGCCTCTCGGTTGGATCGCGGCCAAACGGCACCTCGATGGCCACGTGGAGATCGGCGCGCGTCAAGCCGATGTCGGCAAGTTCGGCGTCCGACATCTCGCCAAGGCGATAGAAGGCGCGGCGGTTTTTCCAGGCGCGATAGACGCTGGAGATGGTGTTGACCACGCGCGTCGCAATAGCCGGACGCGACGTGATGCGCGAAGTCTCGGTGGCGAAATCAAACGTAGCCATGTCAGTCTCCTTCATTCGAACGGACGAAGACGCGCGATCGGCGCTGGCAACAGCGGCCGTTCCGGTCCCGATTCACATAGAAAATGCAGGTCGTTGTCCTAAAACCGGTGACCACTTTTAGGCGACCTGCATTGCCGTCATGTGGACAGTCGTAAATTTGCCATCGTTCGATTGATTAATCCAACGAATGTTTCTAATCTTTAACATCAACACTAGTGATGGATGGGACCGATGAAAGCGCCACTCGATCTCGATCAACTGCAGACCTTCGTCTCGATCGTCGACACCGGCAGCTTCACCCGCGCGGCGGAAGCGGTGCATCGGACCCAGTCGGCGGTGTCCATGCAGATGCGCCGGCTGGAGGAGCGGATCGGCAAGCCGCTGTTCGAAAAGGACGGGCGCACCAACAGGCTGACCGAGGAAGGCGACAGGCTGCTCTCCTACGCAAGACGGTTGCTGTTCCTCAATCGGGAAACGCTGGCCGCCTTCGACGACCGGCGGCTCGAAGGCACGATCCGCATCGGCACGCCGGACGACTATGCCGATCGCTTCCTGCCCGAGATCATGGCCCGCTTCGCCCGTTCCAACCCACGTGTCGAACTGACCGTGATCTGCGAGCCGACACCGGGGCTGGTCGAGCATATCAAGCGTGGCAATCTCGATCTGGCACTGGTGACGCATAGTGACGCGCACGGCCAGTCGGAAGTGGTGCGGCGCGAACCGCTGCTGTGGGTGACTTCGGCCAACCATGCGACGCATGAACAGGACGTTCTGCCGATGGCCTTCGGCCGGCCGAACTGCATCTGGCGGCGGGCAGCGGTCGACGTGCTCGACCGGCAGAACCGCGACTACCGCATCCTGTTCACCAGCTTCTCGGCAACCGTCATCACCGCCGCGGTGCTTTCCGGCCTGGCGATCTCGGTGCTGCCGGAATGCGCGCTGCGCCCCGGCATGCGGGTGCTGGGCGACGCCGACGGGTTCGGCGTCCTGCCCGATTGCCGCATCGGCATCATGCGCGGCCAGACGTCGCGGCCGGAGATCGTCGACGCGCTGGCCCGTCACATTTCGGAAAGCCTCGACAATATTTCCGTGCCGCTCGGCGAAGAGACGGGAAGCTTCGACTTCGCGGCCTTTTCGAAGATGAAGCGGGGCAAGCCGAACCAGATCGTGCCGGGGTGGTAAGGATCAGGCGGAAACTGCTGCCGGCGTGCTGTCCTTGCCAGGCAAAAGGCCGGCCAGCCGCAGCAATTGCGCCGGCTCCAGCGGCAACGACAGCAGGTGGCCCTGAAACTCTCGGCAGCCCATGGCGACGAGCAGCGCCTTTTGCTCCTCGGTCTCCACGCCTTCCGCGGTGACGCCGACGTTGAGAGCGTCGGCAAGATCGACCAGCGCCCTGACGATCGCCGCCGAACTCTCGTCGCGGCCGAGGAGGTTCACGAAGGAGCGGTCGATCTTGAGCTTGTCGATGGCGTGGCGGCGCAGATAGTTCAGCGACGAATAGCCGGTGCCGAAATCGTCGAGCACTATGGCGATCCCCGACCGGCGCAAGGCAGCCAGAGCCGCCCTGGTCGTATCGTTGTTGTCCAACAGCACGCCCTCGGTGATCTCGAGCTGCAGGCGCCCTGGCGCCAATCCGGTCTCGGCGAGAACTGCCGCAAGCTGCTCGGCGAAACCGGTGTCGCGCAGTTGCAGCGGCGACACGTTGACGGCCACCCAAGGCAATTCGGTGCCGACAGCGAAGCGGCAAGCCTCTTGCAGCACCCATTTGCCAAGCTGGCCGATCATGCCACGTTCTTCGGCGATGGCGATGAATTGTGCTGGCGGCAAGCCACCATGGACCTCATGTCCCCAGCGGATCAGCGCCTCGGCACCGAGGATCGTGCTGCCGTCCGCCGCAAAGATCGGCTGATACGCCAGCTTGATCCCGGTTCCGCCATTCAGGGAATGGCGAAGCTCGCTCTCAACCTGGCGCTTGCGCAACAGGAGGTCGTCCATGTCGCCGGCAAAGACCTGGTAGCGGCCGCGGCCGTTCTTCTTGGCTTCATAAAGCGCGATATCGGCCTTGCGCAGCAAGTCATCCGCATCGGCATCCGGACCGGTCGACAATGCTATGCCGATGCTGGCGCTGACAAAAACCTGGTCGTCGGCCAGCTTGAACGGCTCCTGCAGCTTTTGAAGCAGACCCTCCGAAACATCCTCGGCGCCTCGGATGTCGTCAACATCAATCAGGATCATGGCGAACTCATCGCCGCCGAGCCGTGCCACCGTGTCGACCTCCCGGATTGCCTGCTGGAGCCTCGCGGCGGTCTGGCGGACAAGCTCGTCGCCGGCAGGATGGCCAAGCGTGTCGTTGACGTGCTTGAAACGGTCGAGGTCGAGATAAAGCAGTGCCACTTTGGCTGTTTCGTGACTGGCCGTGAGCAAAGCGCGCCGGAGCCGGTCCTCGAACAGCGCCCGGTTGGGAAGGCCGGTGAGCGTGTCGTGGAAGGCGAGATACTGCGCCTCGGCCTGACTGGTCTGCAGCGCCGACGATGCACGGCGGAGGCGGCGCAGCAGGAATGCCAGGACACCTGCCGCGAGCAGCGCGCCACCGATCAGGGCCGGCCCTGCCTCGCGCACAAGCGCGCTGCCGGGCCGCTCCTGATCCCAGCCGGCATAAGCCAGGATGACGCCGTGTGAGTCGACCAGCGGAATGGCAGCCCCGCCGACCGGCTGCGACAACGGCAGCAGGCGGGCGCCCGCCAACAGATATTGCCCGGCGATCTTGGCCAGCAGCGCGTCGGTGATGAAGTCCACCGAGATATGAAGGTATTCGCTGCCAGGCGTCTGGATGACGCGGTCGGAACTCGGCACCAGCGGCATGATGCTGAGGATGGCAGGTTTCCCGTCAAGCTCCACCAGATCCCCTGCGGCCAATTTGACCGGACCGCCGGCCAGGTCTTCTTTCGCCGGCTCGCGGATCAACCGGCGCACCCTTTCGACCGTGGGCAACAGAACCGGTTCATCCTCGCTGTAACGCGCCGGCGCCAGCACGTTTCCTTCACGCATCGCATGGACCGGACGATCGGCGGCATCCAGTACATAGACGCGATCATGCCCATAGTAGGAATACATCCAGACGCTGATGTTATCGATCATCCAGTCCACGTTGCCGGCCTTGGCATTGATGACGGAATCGTCCCAGACTGCGATGCTTTCCTGCTCGCGATCCACCGCCGCCATCCGGTCCCGCATGCCGTTGGCGAAAAGGATTTTCTGCCGCTCGAGGGAGACGCTATCCGCCTGCACAGTGGCGTAAGAGCCAAAGCCGACGACCATGGCAAGCGCGAAAATGGCAAGCGCCATCACCGTCAGCGTGACCTGGAACGTTAATGGGCTGCGTTGAAGACGACGGCTCATGCGTCCTGGCCACTCTCTTTTCCGCACAGTCATCAGATCGGGTTAAGATCGGGTTATGACGTCGGCTACGAGCGACGGCCTTGACGCCGGCCAACAACCGCCCCCCAATCGGCCAATGAGCGACGCAGCATCCGAATCACGTACCAACGCCGCCGAATACACGGTTAGCGAGATTTCCGGCGCGCTGAAGCGAACGGTCGAGGACGTCTTCGGCAATGTGCGGGTGCGCGGCGAAATATCAGGCTATCGCGGGCCGCACTCCTCCGGCCATGCCTATTTCTGCCTCAAGGACGACCGCGCACGGCTCGACGCCGTGGTCTGGAAGACCACGATGGCCCGGCTGAAATTCCGCCCCGAAGAAGGCATGGAAGTGATCGCCACCGGCCGGCTCACCACCTATCCCGGAAAGTCCACCTACCAGATCGTCATCGACAATCTGGAGCCCGCCGGCGCCGGGGCGCTGATGGCACTGCTGGAAGAGCGCAAGCGCCGGCTGCAGGCCGAAGGCCTGTTCGATGCCGGCCGCAAGCGCTTGCTGCCGTTCATGCCGCGCGTCATCGGCGTCGTCACCTCGCCGACAGGCTCTGTCATCCGCGACATCATCCACCGGATCAAGGACCGGTTTCCGCTGCATGTGCTCGTCTGGCCGGTGCGGGTGCAGGGCGAAACGGCCGGCGCCGAAGTGACCGCCGCCGTCAACGGCTTCAACGGACTGGCGCAGGATGGCGTCATCCCGCAGCCCGACCTGCTGATCGTGGCGCGCGGCGGCGGCAGCCTCGAGGATCTTTGGGGGTTCAATGACGAGGCGCTGGCCCGCGCCGTCGCCGCCTCGCGCATTCCGGTGATTTCCGCCGTCGGCCATGAAACGGACTGGACGCTGATCGACCTGGCGGCGGATGTGCGGGCGCCGACACCGACGGGTGCCGCCGAAATCGCCGTGCCCGTGCGCGCCGACCTCGAAGTGACGCTTGCCGGCCTTGGTGCGCGGCTCAAGGCCGCGGTATCGCGCAATTTCGAGCGCAAGCGCCAGGCGGTGCGTGCCGCCGCCCGGGCGCTGCCCTCGCCCGACCAGTTGCTGGCATTGCCGCGCCGGCGTTTCGACGAGGCGACGAGCCGGCTTGGCCGGGCGCTGTCCGTCAGCGTCCAGCGCAAGCGAGCCAGGCTTCAGGCGCAGCGGCTGACGCCGGCCACCCTGTCGCGACGCATGAACGAGGCCCGCACACTGGCCGGCCGCGACCTCGGCCGCGCGCAAGCGGCGTTCTTCGCCATCGTGCGCGAGCGGCGAACGCGGTTTTCGCGCACCGCGGCGCGGCTGTCGCCGGCGCCGCTCGCAAGGCGGCAGAAATTGCAGGCAGATGCCCTGGTGGCGCTGTCGCGACGACAGGACCGGGTGATTTCGGTGCGGCTCGAGCGCTTGCGCGGGAAACTGACCCAGGCCGACCGGCTGCTGGCGACGCTGTCGCACAAGGCGGTGCTGGCGCGCGGCTTCGCCCTGGTGAAAGACGCCGACGGTGCGGTGATCAAGCAAGCGGCGGAAGTGACGCCGGGGCTGGCACTTTCGCTGGAGTTCGCCGACGGGACCGCCGATGCGATTGCGACCAGCGGCACGGCACGGCCGAAAACTGTTGCAAAGCCGGCCGCCAAAGCCAAGGAGCCTGGCAGCCAAGGCTCGCTGTTTTGAGTGCCGATGATTTCCGGCAATCCACATCACCAGACGACGCCTTCCGGCAAGCAGCGCGCGCGAGCCTTCGGCATTCGTTTTGACGGCACGCCCGGACCGTTCAACGCCATCACCGATGTGGCTGGCGTTGCGGTCGGTTGTTCGACGCTGATTTCGGGCGAAGGTGCGCTGGTGGTCGGCAAGGGGCCGGTGCGCACCGGAGTGACCGCCATCCTGCCCAGACCGCGCGCCGAACTGGCCACGCCGGTGTTTGCCGGCATTTTCGGCCAGAACGGCAATGGCGAATTGACCGGCTCGCACATCATCGAGGAAACCGGTGCCTTCAATTTTCCGATCACCATCACCAACACGCATTCCTGCGGCGTTTCACGCGACGGAACGCTGCGCTGGATGCAGCGCGTGCTGCCGGCCGCGCTCGACAGCGGCTGGGGCCTGCCGGTGGCGGCGGAGACCTATGACGGCTTCCTGAACGACATCAATGGCCACCATCTCGGGTTTGAGCATGTCGCCGCGGCCCTCGATGGCGCGACCAGCGGATCGATCGAAGGAAGGCAGCGTCGGCGGCGGCACCGGCATGATCGCCTTCGGTTTCAAGGCAGGCTCCGGCACGGCATCGCGCCTCGTCGAATGGTACGGCCGGCGCTACACGGTCGGCGCGTTCGTGCAGGCGAATTTCGGCACGCGGAGCAATTTTACCATTCGCGGCCTGCGCGCCGGGCCCGATCTCGTGGAGCCGGCGATCCGCGAAAGCACGCCGCGTGCGGAAAAGGGTTCAATCATCGGGATCGTCGCCACCGATGCGCCGTTGCTGCCGCATCAGGTGAAGCGGCTGGCAGGCCGGGTGCCGCTCGGCGTCGCCATGACCGGCGGCTTCGGCTATCACAGCTCGGGCGATATTTTCCTGGCCTTTTCGACCGCCAACCGCGAGGCGGCGCTGGCGCCGCCAGGCCGCATCGCCAGCGCCGACTTTATCCCGGATACCGACATCGATCCGTTCTTCGACGCCGTGATCGGGAGTGTGGAGGAAGCGATCCTCAATGCGCTGGTCGCCAATGACGACATGACCGGGCGCGACGGCAATTTCGTGCCGGCGCTGCCAAAGGCATGGCTCAAGAGCAAATTCGGGGCTAGGCAGGGAAAGTAGAACTGTGTGGCGTGTCACGCGTCGCACAGGTGAATAGACGCCTGTTGCCGGGTCGGCATGTCACTCGCTAAAGCGCGTCGCGTTTGAAGGGATTCATGCGACGCGCTTTAGTTCTTTGTTTTATGCATGTCGTTATCCCAAAACCGCTGCGCACTTTTGGGCGACATGCATTAGTCCGAATTCTTTTCGTCCTGGTCGGCCTCAGCCGCCTCTTCCAGCCTCGACGCGATAAGTTCCTGAATGTCGCCGACCTCTTCCTGGATATCCTCCAGCGGTATGCCGGCCTCAGCAGCCTTCGCCGCGCATTCCTTGGCGAGGGTCTCGGCCTGCTCCTCGATCCTGTCCAGCGAGGACTGGCAGTGGACCTTTTCGCCGATCCACTCCTGCAAGAACTCGATCGCGTGTTCGCTCATGCTGCTGTTCCCTGGCGGCTGCGCCGGTTGGTAATCATAAACGCCGGCATCCCCGAAAAGATGCACGCTCCTATTCCAACCGAGTCGCCGTCACCCGGCAAGCCGATCTTGCCCAAGCTCCACAGGGCTGACGGAAATCGAAGGTTCAAGGAGCACATTCTAATTCTGAAGGAGATTCTATTTTCCTGAGCAGACTGGCACCGTTGGCTGGGATCAGGTCCCGGATCGCGCCATTGTTTCTACTTGTTATTTTCCGGCAATCCAGTCAATTTGTATGACAATAGGTATCACATTACGCGGCACGTTTGCGGCGCCATTCGCTGCGCAACCCTAGGATACGCGGCCAGAGCCGCCGCTATATAGTGACATCCTCAGGCAATGTCGACTCTGCTCGCCGACCTGCTTCTTTCCGCCGCGCCGAGCGTATCTGGATGGCATTTTGTCAACGTCGGGGGCAAGCAAATTTCGCCGGAAATCGGTCGGGGCATTGAGATGCTGAGCAGCTTGGCGCGGTAGCCGTGCCGGCGATCCTGCCGCAGTCGCTTCTCGCCGCAGAATTGCCGGCTTGGCCGGCTCGCCACTCGGGAAGCTCATTCCCTCGGGACGTGCATTGCTTCAGCAATCGAAAGTATCGGCCTAAAGCGCGTCGCGTCTGAAGGGATTTCATGCGACGCGCTTTAGGTTCTTGTTTTTATGCATGTCGTTGTCCCAAAACCGCTGCGCACCCTCGGTCAAGCCCGAGGGCAAGCTTTTGGGCGACATGCATTAGCCGCCAACCATGAGCTTGACGACTTCGTCATGATTGGTCTCCGAGATCTTGCGCTCGCCGGCCTGGATGCCGCGGCGCAGCACGACGATGCGGTCGGAAACGGCGAAAATATCCTGCAGATTGTGCGAGATGAAGATCACGCCCCGGCCTTGTGCCTTGAGCTGGTGGATGAGCGAAATGACCTTGCGCTGCTCCGGCACGCCAAGAGCCGCGGTCGGTTCGTCCATGATCAGGATCTGCGCATCCCAATAGACGGCCCGGCCGATGGCAACGGCCTGCCGTTGACCGCCGGAGAAATTGCTGACCGGGGCGTCGAGCCGGCTGACATGGAAGTCCAGCCGTCCCATCGTCTGCTTGGCGGCGACGGCCATCGCCTTGCGGTCGAGCACCGGCAAGAAACCGAAAGCCTTGCGCATGGGTTCACGGCCGAGGAAGATATTGGCGCCGATGGACAAATTGTCGGCGAGAGCGAGATCCTGGTAAATGGTCTCGATGCCTTTTTCGCGCGCCTCCTGCGGCGTCGCGAAGGTGACCGGCTGCCCCCTCAGCAGAATTTCACCGCCGGTCGGCTGAAAGACGCCCGATATCGCCTTGATCAGCGTCGTCTTGCCGGCGCGGTTGTCGCCGGAAAGCGCCACCACTTCGCCCGGCCGCACGGCCATGGAGAAATCGTTCAGCGCCTGCACCGCACCGAAATGCTTGGAAAGGTGTCGGACTTCGAGAAGGGGGGTGGTTGGTTCGGAACTATTCATCCTGGCGAGCTCCACTGAACCGGCGCTGCGCCTGGTCGATAAGGACGGAGATAATGATGACGAGGCCGACGGCGATGAACTGCCAGAACGGCTCGACATTGACGAAAACCAGCCCGTATTGAATGACCGCAATGACCAAGGCGCCGGCGACCGTCCCAAAAATGGTGCCGGAGCCACCGAACAGGCTGGCGCCGCCGATCACCACGGCTGCGACGCTGTCCAGCAGCAAGGGCTCGCCGGCCTGGGCGGCGCCCGCGGTGAAGCGCGCTGCATAGAGCGCGCCCCCGAGGCCGGCGCACATCGCCGAAAGCACGTAGAGGCGCAGGATGTGGCCCCTGATGTCGATGCCGGCGCGGCGCGCCGCCTGCACATTGGCGCCGATGGCGTAGTTATGCTGGCCGAACCGGGTCTGGCTCAGGATGTAGTGCATCACCACGACAAAGACGGCGGCAATGATGACGAGATAAGGCACCCCATAGAACCTGCCGTTGCCAAGCAGCGCGAACCAGGAATTCTGGACCGGCACCGTCGTGCCGCCGGCCAGCAGGAACGCAGCGCCGCGCGCCACGCCAAACATGCCAAGCGTGCCGATGAAAGGGGGAATTCTGAGGCGCGAGATCAGCAAGCCATTGATGACGCCAGGCACGCCGGCGACGATCACGGCCGCCAGAATGCCCAGCATCATGGCCAGAGGCACCGGCATGGCGACGCCAGCCATATTCGTGGCGTGGGCGGCGACGACGGCCGCGAGACCCATGATGAAGCCCAGCGAGAGGTCGATGCCTCCCGAAATGATGACGAAGGTCTGTCCGGTCGCCAGCAGCAACGGCGCCACGGCGAATATCGCAATGGACTGCACGTTGAACGGGTTGAGCACGAAGGTCGCGCCGAAGGAGAGCCTCGACCAGACCTCGAAACAGATGATCAGGCCCGCAAGGAACAGCCAGGCGCGCCCTTCGGCGATGCGTGCGAGCCAGCTCCTGGCCGGATCACCGTGATCCGCCTGAGGAGCGACATGCGTTTCGGTTGGTGATGTTGAAGTCATGGATGGTTCCGATCCGCAGAGCGGCCTCCGACAAACAGGGTCAAAGCGACCCGGCGCAGGTCTCCTTCCGGCAGGCCGGAAGGAGACTGGCTGGACTTATTCGGAATAGAGGTATTTCGAGATGTTCGGGTCGGCGATGTTGGCCTTGTCCATGATCGTGAAGCCGGTGCCGATCGCAACCGGGATCGACTGGCCGGTCAGATGGGCATAGGCCGACACGACGCCGAAATAGCCGATTTCCGCGGGATGCTGGGCAATCGCTACGTCGACAAGGCCAGTGTTGATGTTGTCGACAATGCTGGTCGGCGCGTCGAACGCCACGACCTTGACGGTGCCGGTCTGCCCGGCCTGCTGGACGCCATTCGCCGCGCCAAGCGCCGAGAACAGGTTTGCGCCGAACACCCCGACGAGATCGGGATTGCGCGCGAACACAGCCTGCAGCTGCGAGGCGGCCTTGTTGGCGTCATTGTCGTTGAACTGGGTTTCGAGAACGGTGATGCCGGGATGGTTGGCCGCCATCTCCTTCTTGAAGCCCTCTTCACGCTGGTCGGTGGTCGAAATGCCGGGCTTGACGTTCGAAACGTAGACCTTGCCCTTGTCGCCTATGGCCTTGGCCAATGCCCGCGCGGCGATCTCGCCGCCCAGAATGTTGTCGGAGGCAATATAGGACAGTGGGAAATCCGCCTCGCCGGCGCCGGTCTGGTAGACGCCGCTGCCGATGAAGGTGTCGACGGTGATCACCGGAATGCCGGCGTCATGGGCCTTGCGCAGGGGTTCGACCAATTGAACCTTGTCGGTCGGCGCGATCAGGATGGCATCCGGCTTCTTGGCGATGACCGCGTCAAGCACGGGGACTTGCGTTACCGGATTGAAATCCGGGGCGCCCTGGAAAACCAGGGTCACACCAAGGGCATCGGCTGCCGCCTGGCCTCCCTTGCGCATGGTGATGTAAAAGCCGTCGGTGGTAAGACCCGGAATGAGCGCAATGGTGTATTTTTTGTCCTGCGCCAATGCGGGCGTGACCAGCGCCGCTGCGCAGATGGCGAGAGCCGCCAGAGCGGCAACAATCTTCTTCATAACATCCTCCTCCTAATGTTGGCAGATTTTGCCGTTGCGAGTCGTCCCGGCTCTGTGAAGTGCTGGCGGCGAGAAGCGGGCTTCGCCTGCTTGCTGTTATGGGGCAGCCTCCTCCCAAGCGCCCCAGTCATTAAATCGACCTTCGAAACCGACCAGCCTGATGCGCAGTCCCGTTACGAGCCTCCGCAAGGTGCAGGAAACTGCGCCGCTCGGCGCGCATGCTTGCCTTAGCCGCAACGTTGTAACACTTTGCTGAAAGAAATTGCAACCGCACATTTCCGGGATCGAAACGCTTTCAAACCGGACACCATCTGTCTGCTCCGCAGAGCCCCTCCCGCAGACTATTGCCCCAACGCCTTGACGACACAACTGATGATTTCGCGGCGATGATTTCGCGGCTGCGGGTTTGGTGTCGATCGGTCTGGAATCGATCAGCTGTGCCGATGTCACGTATCGGCGTGCCCAGCATTATCGGGGCAAGAGAGCCTCGAGAATGGCCTGGGCCGTCTTCGTGTCCGTCACCAGAGCATTGATAAGCCTGGCGCGGGCGGCACCTATGATCGCCTTCGCCTTCTCCGGCGAGGCGGCAACGCCGATCACCAGCGGGACGGCTCGAAGCTGGACCGGCGACATTGCGATCATCCGGCCCTCCCCCTCCCACGGGATGAGCTTGCCTTCGGCGTCGAAGTAGTGGCGGATGACGTCTCCCGCCGCATGAAACAGGGCCTGTTCGCTCAGCGTGGCCGCGCTCGCTTCGGGCGGATTGATGGCATGGGGCAGGCCGATGCCGACGATCGCAACGTCGGTCCGGTCCCAAAGCGCGACGCTGTCGCGGATGGCCGCATCGCCGAGGAAGACCTCACGCAATTCGGACGACGGCAGATAGGGCGCATGGATGAAATGCGGCGTCCCGCCCAGCTCTTCTGCGGCCAGCCGCACAAACTCGTTGATCTGAAAATGCGCCGCCTGCTGCTGCATGCCGCCGGTGGCAGCGACGGTAAGAACGCCGGGAATGCGCGGCAGGCCTGCCTGGATCACCTCGCGAATGGCTCGCCCCCAGCCGATGGCGACGACCTCGCCGGCCGTCAGTCCCGCTTGCTTGAGCAAGGCGCCGAGCGGCGCAGCGAGCGCCGCCAGCGCACCGGCTGACGGCGTTTCGATGACCGCCGCGTCACGCAGCCCGAGTGCCTCGACCAGTTGCGTGGTGATGCCTTCGGGGGTTGCAAGATCGAGAACCTCGATCCGCACGATGCCCTCCGCTCTCGCCCGCTGCAGGAGGCGCGATATGGTCGCGGTGGAGACGCCAAGCCGCCGCGCGATATCGACCTGCGACATGTCCGCCTCATAGTGCAGTTTGGCGACCGTATGCAGCATCGTCCGCGATGCGGCTGCATCTTGTGCGGGGGGTGCAGACAGCTTGCAATTCCTTTCAGCAATGTGTTACAGACCCATCGACCGATGGGAGTTATCGCGCAAATCCGGCTGACTCGCAACGTGGGCTGGTTTCCACGGCAGATTGCGGGCCAAGGCCGAATTTCTCGGTTCGATAGCGCAGCAAAGCGGCAAAACCTCCTGTCGGGAGGCAGGTAAAACTGAACCTTTCTTGTTTCCACTGATCTGCGCCCCGGTGAATGGGCGCCAACATCGGACAGAAGACCCATGACAAAGATGACGACCGCAGAGTTGCGCGGCTACCAGCAGATATGCGGCAAGGACGGGGCGATGATGGCCATCGCCTGTGACCAGCGCGGCGGCATGCGAAGCTTGCTTGCGTCGGACCCTGAAGAACAGGCCAAGATCACCAACGACATGCTGGGCGACACCAAGTCGGACATCACGCGATACCTCGCCAGCCAGGCATCCTGCGTGCTGCTCGACCCGCTCTGCGCGGTGCCGCGGGTTGTCGATGACGGGGTGCTGAGCCGCGATACGGCTCTGCTCATCGGCCTCGACGCTTCGGGCTTCGACGTCTCGCCTGCCGGCTACCGCCTGTCGCGTCTCGTTCCCGGCATCGGCGCGCGCCGCGTGCGCGAGCTCGGCGGCACCGGCGGCAAGATCATGGTCTATCTCAGGCCCGACAGGCCTGAGGCGAACGAGCATAATGTCGCCATTCTGCGCCAATGCATCCTCGATTTCGCGCAAGAGGACCTCCTGCTCGTCGTCGAGTTCCTGACCTATCAGCTCGAAGCGGAAAGCCTTGAAGAGTATACGGCCAAGATCCCCTGGCTCGTCGAAGAGGGCACCCGTATTTCGCTGGAATGCGGGGCAAAGGTGCTCAAGCTTCCTTATCCCGGAACGCCGGAAGCCTGCGCCAGGATCAGCAGCATGGCTGGCGAGGTGCCTTGGGCGGTCCTCTCCGCCGGCGTCAACCACGCAACCTTCCTGGGCCAGGTCGAGATCGCGATGAGGAACGGCGCGTCAGGCGTCATCGCCGGCCGGTCGCTGTGGAAGGATTGCATCTCGCTCGACCGTGACATTCAGCGTGAAAGGCTCAGGACTATCGCGGTGTCGAGATTGCGCGAGCTTCAGGCGGTGATCGGAAACTACCGGCAGCAAGCCGCTTAGCAGATGACCCCGAACCGAAGGTCCGCGATGCAAAATCGTAGTCGATCTTCGAAAAGGATCATGCGCAAATCAAAGTACTATAGCGTCTTGTGCGCACCAGGATGCGCGGCGCTGTAGCTATCCGACGTTCACACCAGGCACGCACGGGCCGTCATGCCTCTGACCATGATCCCGAAAAGTGGGGACCGGTTTTCGGAGAAGATCATGGTCAAACAGCAAGATAGAGCCCCATTTCGATTTAGTCGAAATGGAACAGGCTCTGGTTCGATGGCCATAGGAATCGATATCGGCGGCACCAATCTGCGCGCCGCCCGTGTTTCCGGCACGGGCGAAATCCTCGAGCGCATTTCCGAGAAAAGCGCGCCGGACCCCGAGCTCGTGCTCTCCCGGATCGCCGAAATGGTGCGCCGGCTCGATTGTCCCGAAGTTGCGGCCATCGGCATCGGCGTCCCCGGCCGCGTCGATGCGCGGCTTGGCGCGGTCTTGTCAGGGGGCTATGTCAACCTCGCCTCGGTCTCCCCTGCGCAACGACTGGAAAGCCTGGCGGGCAAGCCCGTGGTGATCGACAATGATTGCAACATGGCACTGGTCGCGGAAATGGCCCTCGGCGCTGCCAGAGGCCATGAAAGCATCGTCATGTTCACGATCGGGACCGGCATTGGCGGTGCCGTGGTCCAGGACCGGCGGATCGTCCGCGGAAAAGGGACGGCGGGGCAGCTCGGCCATATCACCGTCGACCTATCAGGCGAAGCGTGCGTCTGCGGCCGGCGCGGCTGCGTTGAAACCACCAGCTCAGGCACGGCGCTTGGCCGTCACATCGCGCAGGCAGGCCTCGGTCCGGACGTTTCGGTCGATCAGCTTTTTGCCCGGGATGCGGGCGGCGATCCCTTGGCGCGCGGTATACTGGAAGCCTGGGCCGGGCCGCTGCGTGCGGCGATCGACACGACCGTGGCCATGTTCGACCCCGACCTGGTGCTGCTCGGCGGCGGACTTGGCCTGGCGGCCCATCGGGCGCTTGCCAGGGCTCCTGCCCTGGCGCCCTGGTACCAATGCCCGGTGGAAGCGGCGCAACTGGGTGACGACGCCGGGGTCATCGGCGCCGGTCTGCAAGCGCTCGCCGAGCAAGCGGCAGTTGCACAATCAGCAGTTGCACAAGTCTCGCCAGTATCCTTGCCGACCGCCCGGCTCGATCGGACCAGGCGCGCCGTGCCCGGCCGGCGCGCCGTGCTCGTCAACGGCATCCCCGCCAGCGGCAAAAGCACGGTCTCGCGCGGCATCGCCGCGCACATGGGTTGGCCATTGCTGGCGCTCGATACGATCAAGAACCCGTTCCTGGAAGTGCTCGGCGGCGGCGATCGCGAATTCAACCGCATACTCGGCCGCGCCAGTTACCAGGCCATCTGGTCGGTCGTCGGCGAGGCCCCGGCGGGCACCATATTTGTCATCGACGCCTGGTTCGGCTTTCAGCCGCGCCAGGTGCTCGAGGATCACCTGCGCAGCGCCAGCGTCGAGCAGACCGCCGAGATCTGGTGCCATGCGCCCGGCGAGGTTCTGGCCGAGCGCTATCGCGCAAGGCTCGACCAGCGTCCCGCCGGCCATCCCGGCGCGGCCTACATCCCCGAACTGATCGAACTGGCCAAGCGCGCCGAGCCGCTGCGGCGCGGACCGCTGCTTGACGTCGACACGACCAGACCGATCGCTTTCGACGCCATCACGCAATGGCTGCAGGCGACGATTGCGGCTGACAGGTAGGCAGCGCGGCCGCTAAGCACGTCGCGTTTGAACGGATGCATGCGACGCGCCTTAAGTTATTCCCGAGCGTCAGGATGCTGCCGATCCATGTTCTCTATCACCGCACAAATGAGGAGGATTCATACAAAGGCCTCGCAGAAGGCTGATACAAGCTGAGTAGTTAACCCGTCCTTCAGTGGGCTTGCATAAGCTTACGTTGCGAATCGGCTTGGGAAGCGAACCGACTGGTCTATGGCCCGAAAGAAAGAAAACGCGCTGGAGGCCAGAATCCTTCAAGATCAGCTTGCTGATCTGAAGGCCGGTCTCTTCGTATCGATGCCGATAAGCACTATGCTATCAGGCCTGATTTTGACGGTGCAGGCCTTTTCTGGCGGGGGCTTTGCCGCCGCAATCTGGTTCCTGGTTATCAATGCCATAAATGCCGCCCGCCTCGGACTCGCCCGTTATCAGCTAAACGAGACGGGGGATCAGGACGATCTGACAGGGATTTCGCAGCGGCTTCGCTGGTTTGGCATCCTTGCTCTTCTGTCAGGGTTTGCCTGGTCCTTTCTTGCCGTCCTTACTGTTGGCTACACAACGCCGCAAGCGCCGCTGCATCTGATTATTCTGGCGGGCATTTCAGCTGGTGCGGTTACGTACGGCAGTTCATATGCCGCGGCAGCGACCAACTTCATCACACCGCCGCTTCTGATCGCGATGGCTTGCTTGCTGGCGAAAGGCAACTTTGAAGATTACATTCTGTCTTTTGCCGTTCTGCTCTTCATGGGCGGCTTGGTTCGAGGCTCGTTTGTCGGGCAAGCCCGCTTCCGCGAAGCAAGCCGCCTGAGACATGAGGCGGAGCGGCTTGCGGCGGAAATGGAGCGCAATTCCAGGGAGGACCACCTGACGGCCCTTCTCAACAGACGGGGCCTCGAACACGCGATCAATCAGCTCGAGAATACGGACGGCCCGTTCGTTGCAATGCTGATTGATCTGGACGGCTTCAAATCTGTCAACGATACCTACGGTCACAGGACCGGTGATGAACTGCTCGTCATGATCGCCCGCCGCATAGAGCAGGAAGCGCCGGCAGGCTCAACGCTCGCCCGTATCGGCGGCGATGAGTTCGTGCTGTTTTTTCCCTCACTCAGGAGTTCGCTTTCTCCCAGTACCCTCGCATCCAATATCATAGCCAAGGTCGCCAGCCCCTATCGTGAGGTCGCGTCCGTCCGGATCGGTGCATCGATCGGAATATACCTGGCTGAAAGGCCGGGGCTGACGGAAACGTTGCTGCGGGCGGATGTCGCCCTCTACACGGC
This sequence comes from Mesorhizobium sp. WSM4829, assembly GCF_055811475.1. Lineage (NCBI taxonomy): Bacteria > Pseudomonadati > Pseudomonadota > Alphaproteobacteria > Hyphomicrobiales > Phyllobacteriaceae > Mesorhizobium > Mesorhizobium sp. WSM4829. Next base: position 67,960 of record NZ_JBVVQJ010000037.1, read on the forward strand.
CAAGCGTCGTGGCAGGAACGAATTTCGCCTGTTCGATGCCGAACTCGACAGGGAATTGCAACGTCGCCA
>NZ_JBVVQJ010000038.1:0-67905 GCF_055811475.1 Mesorhizobium sp. WSM4829
CCCCCTGCGGCCGCGGCGGGTCCCGGGCGGCTGCAAGCCGCGGCCCACCGGGGTGGGGCCCGATACCCCCCCCCCCCCCCCGCGGCGGCCCCCCTCCCCCCCCCCCCCCCCCCACGCCCGGCCGGTAGTCGATCGCGCTGCCGGTATAAAAAGCCTCGCCGCGCAGCGGCTGCGGTCTGGCCTCCTGATCCTTGATGAAGGTCTTCGACAGCGGCGGCTTGTGGTAGGGCAGTTCGTCCTCATCGCTGATGAGGATCACGGGTTCGTCGTAGCCGTCCTCGCGCAGGCTGGCGGCCGCTTGCACGCCCGCATGACCCGCACCGACAATGACCACACCGTTTTTCATCGCAGCCCCAATTCCTCATCTCTCCTAGGCGTTATCCAAGTCTAGGACGTCTCGCCAAGTGGCGATTGTCTGACGCCGCCGCAAGACCACCCTTGCGGGTCGCACCCGGAATGGCGGTCTGTCAATCGTTCGTTCCACGACGGCGCGGCAAATACGGCTAAAGTTGATACTTGCAGTTTAGAATAATTCTAAACTGTTGTTTCAATTGGCTTTTCTCTCTGAAATTGGTTGACTTCCGGCACCTTCATCGCTTTATGGAAGCGTGCGCGTCAAGCGCATCCCTTTGATGTCTGGGCCTTGAACCCTTTCGATTGGAGGCATTTCGATGTCTTTCTTCCGCAAACCGCGCTATGCCGCGGCCTGTATCTCGCTCAATGGCATGGACCTGCCTTGGCGCCGATTGCCTGCCGACGCGCCTTTGGCGCCGGCATTTTCACTGAATTCCCGAGGGAGATGACAATCATGAGAGCGATGATCACGGCGCGATATGGCAGCAGGCTTGCAGCGATCGGCGCCACGGTGGCCTTGACGGCGGCGATATTCGTGCTGCCCGCCAAGGCGGAAACCGATGCCAAGGCGGTCATCAAGACCTATTCCGATATTGCGCTCGCCAAATATGAGGATTCGCTGACCGCGGCGCAGGCGCTCGGCAAGGCCGTCGACGCGCTGCTCGCCAAGCCTTCGGTGGAAACGCTCACCGCCGCCCGCGAGGCCTGGAAAGCGTCGCGCGTTCCCTATCAGCAGACCGAAGTCTATCGCTTCGGCAACGCCATCGTCGACGACTGGGAAGGCAAGGTGAACGCCTGGCCGCTGGACGAAGGCCTGATCGATTATGTCGCCGAGAACTACGGCACCGAGTCGGACGCGAATGCGCTGTATACCGCCAATGTGATCGCCAACAAGTCGATCGAGATCGACGGCAAGAAGATCGACGCCACCAATCTTACTCCCGAGTTCCTCTCCGGCACGCTGCAGGAGGCCGGCGGCATCGAGGCCAATGTGGCGACCGGTTATCACGCCATCGAATTCCTGCTGTGGGGCCAGGACCTGCACGGCACCGGCCCGGGCACTGGCGAACGGCCCTATACGGACTACGACCTCGCCAACTGCACCGGCGGCAATTGCGATCGTCGCGCGCAGTACCTGAAGTCGGCGAGCGAGCTTCTGGTTTCCGATCTGCAGGACATGGTCAACGACTGGAAGGAAGGCGGCGCCGCCCGCAAGAACCTTGTCGATGGCGAGCCGAAAGCCGGCATCTCGACCATCCTCACCGGCATGGGCTCGCTGTCCTACGGCGAACTCGCCGGCGAGCGCATGAAGCTCGGCCTGCTGCTGCACGACCCGGAAGAGGAGCATGACTGCTTCTCCGACAACACCTACGATTCCCATCTCTACGATGCCGTCGGCATTCGCGCCGCCTATAAGGGCAACTACACCCGCCTCGACGGCACCGTCGTCAAAGGACCGTCGGTATCCGACATGGTCAAGGAGGCCGATCCGGCGGTCGACAAGGAACTGTCGGACAAGCTTGATGTCACCGTCGCCAAGATGGAAGCGATCAAGGCGCGGGCGCTTGGCGGCGAGGCCTATGACCAGCAGATCGGCGAAGGCAGTACGCAAGGCAACGCCACCGTGCAGGCGGCGATCGACTCGCTGGTCGACCAGACCAAGTCGATCGAACGCGCCGTCGGCACCCTGAAACTCAATGCCATCGCCTTCGAGGGCTCGGACAGCCTCGATGCGCCGGACAAGGTGTTTCAGTAAGGCGTCGATGCCCGGAGCCCGAACCGAAAGCCCAGGCTCCACTAAGAAAATAAGCCACATGGCGCCGAGCACGCGCCGTCAGCCACACAGAGCAAATAATGCTGATCTGCCATTGCAACATCATCACCGAGAAGGAGATTGAGCAGACGATCGTCGGGCTGCTGGATCAGGACCCCTGGCAGCTTATCGTGCCGGCGAAGATCTATCATGCCATGCAGAAGCGTGGTCGCTGTTGCGGCTGCTTCCCAAATGTGGTCGAAACGATCATTCGGGTAACCGAAAATTACCACGCCCGCTCGGAGGCGAGCGGCGTGGATGTCGTTTCACACCTGGATCGCGTCAGAGGCCTGCGCGTTCAATACGGGAGCAGAACCCATGAAAGGCGAACAACAGATCATAGAGCGGCTTAACGAGGCTCTGTTTCTGGAACTTGGAGCAGTCAATCAGTACTGGGTGCATTTCCGCCTGCTGGAAGACTGGGGATACGCCAAGCTGGCAAAGAAGGAACGCGCGGAATCGATCGAGGAGATGCACCATGCCGACCGGCTCGTGGCCCGCATCATCTTCCTTGAAGGCCATCCGAACCTGCAGTCCGTAGCGCCGCTGCGCATCGGACAGAATGTCAAGGAAGTGCTCGAATCGGATCTTGCCGGCGAGTATGACGCGCGCACTGCCTACAAACGGTCGCGCGAGATTTGTGACGAAGCAGGTGACTATGTGACGATGAAGCTGTTCGAGGATTTGTTGTCCGACGAGGAAGGTCACATCGACTTCCTCGAGACGCAGCTCGACCTGCTCGCCTCGATCGGCGAGGAAAAATACGGCCAGCTCAACGCCGCATCGGCCGACGAGGCGGATTAGGGACATGCCGGAATGCGGCGCCGCTTAGACTACTTGCGCCGCTTGCGGCGGGCCGAGGATTGCGGCCTGTCGTCCCACCACAACCCGCGATACAGCTGGCTTCGTGGGCTTTCGCCTGCCGTAGTGGTCGCGCTGACCGCCACGGCGCTGGCCGGCGCGCCCGAACCGGCGGGTCTCGCCACCGGCCGTGCCGATCTGACGCCGAAGGATCTGGCGCGCGTCATTGCCATCACCAGGCCGACCAGGGATTTCTCCAAGCCCGAGCAGTTCGAGCCGATGCAGGGTGGCGCCGGCACGTCGCGGAAAGGCGCCAACAAGGACGCTTTCTCGCAATCTTCCGCCAATATCACTTTCGAGGAACAAGGCACCTTCAAGCTCGGCAATGCTCTTTTCCGCAAGAACTGGGTGTCGTCGCCCTCGTCGACGCAGGCATCGGACGGGCTTGGTCCGCTGTTCAACGAGCGGGCGTGCCAGAATTGCCATCTGAAGGACGGTCGCGGTCATCCGCCGCAAGCCGACAGCGGCACCACCTCGATGTTTTTGCGGCTGGCGCGGCAGGCGAGCACCGAGGAGGAGAAAGCAGCGCTCGTCGCCGGCAAGATGCTCAACTTCCCTGATCCGGTCTACGGCTCGCAATTGCAGGAACTGGCCGTTCCGGGCCTTCGCGGCGAAGGCAGGATGCGTGTCGTCTACCAGGAGCAAAAAGTCGCGCTGCCGGACGGCACCGTGGTTTGGCTGCGCAAGCCGAGCTATTCGGTCGATGATCTTGCCAACGGGCCGCTCAATCCGCACACCACGCTTTCGCCGCGCTTGACGCCGCCGATGATCGGCCTCGGCCTGGTCGAGCAAATCGCGCCGGCCGACATTCTCGCCAGTGCCGATCCGGACGATCGCAACAGTGACGGCATCTCCGGAAAGCCCAATATTGTGCGCGACGGCCACAGCGGCGAGCCGACGCTCGGCCGCTTTGGCTGGAAGGCGCAGACCCCTTCGATCCGCCAGCAGGCGGCGGACGCATTCGCCGGCGACATCGGCATTTCGACGCCGGAAGTGCCGAACCACTGGGGCGATTGCACCGCGGCCGAAAAGAACTGCCTTGCCATGGCCAACGGCGTCCAGGAGCGGCTCGGCCCGGTCGAGGCGCCGCCGCCGGTGATGGACCTGGTCACCTTCTATTCGCAAAACCTCGCCGTGCCGGCGCGGCGCGATCTCGACAAGCCCGATGTGCTGGCCGGCAAGAAGCTGTTCTACGACATGGGCTGCATTGCCTGCCATACGCCGAAATTCGTCACCCGCCGCGGCACGCCCAACAAGGCGCAGGCCTTCCAGCTGATCTGGCCCTATTCCGATTTTCTGCTGCACGACATGGGGCCGGGCCTCGCCGACGGGCAAGCGGTGGGCGATGCCAGCGGGAGCGAATGGCGCACGCCGCCGCTGTGGGGCATCGGTCTTACCCAGACCGTCAACGGCAACACCTTCTTCCTGCACGACGGGCGGGCGCGCACCCTGACCGAGGCGATCCTGTGGCATGGCGGCGAGGGGCAGAAGGCGCGCGACCGCTTTGCCGCCGCCGCCGCGCCCGATCGCGCCGCACTGGTCAAATTCCTGGAGTCTTTGTGATGTCGAAGCGTCTGGCGTTTGTCCTGGTTCTCCCGCTGGTCCTCGCCGGCGCATTGCCGGCGTCCGCAGCGGTGAAGGCTTCCGACGTGATCCAGCGATCGATCGACGGCTTTGTCCGCCCGGCCTATGCACGCCTGCAAGACCATGCCGACAGCCTGAGCAAGGCAGTGCGGACGCTGTGCGACGCGCCTTCGCAGGACCATCTCGATGCGGCGCGCGCCGAATTCTCCGGCACCGTGGATGCCTGGTCGGTCGTCGAGATCATCCGCATCGGACCGATCACGCAGAACAACCGGCTGGAACGCATGCTGTTTTGGCCGGACCGCAAGAGCATCGGCCTGAGGCAGGTGCAGGCGGCATTGGCCAGTAAAGACCGGACCGCCGCCGATCCGGCCCATCTGGCGACAAAGAGCGTCGCCATGCAAGGCCTCGGCGCGCTGGAATTCGTGCTTTACGGCGATGGCGCCGAGCGGCTCGCCGGCAGGGACGATCCCTATCGCTGCGCTTACGGCGCGGCCGTCGCCGGCAACATCGAAACGATTGCCGCCGAGGTCAGCGACGCCTGGAACAAGCCCGACGGCTTTGCTGCACTTTGGGCCAATCCGGGGCCGCAAAACCCACTCTACCGCGACGGCACGGAAGCGGTGACCGAATTGGTCGGCGTCTTCATCAACGAACTGGAGATGGTCCGTGACGTGCGCCTGAAAGGTTTTCTGGGCAGTAGCCCGCAGGCCGACAAGCCGAAACAGGCGATCTACTGGCGTTCACAAAACACCGCGCGTTCGCTGACCGGAAATCTTTCGGGGATGGACGCTCTGTTCCAGGCTTCGCAGCTTGGCGACGCGCTGTCGCCCGATGCGCGCTGGATGGCGGAATCGATCCACATCCAGCTCGTCAACGGCGCCGCCGACGCCACCGCCATCAGAGGCCCGATCGACAAGGCGCTTGCCGATCCGGCGCTGCGCCAGAAGCTCGACCACTTCTCGCTGGTGACATCCAGCCTGTCGACCCTCATCGGCACCAGGCTAACCGCCGAATTCGGCCTGACCGCCGGGTTCTCGTCGCTCGACGGAGACTGATTCTGAAAACGTCGCTGATCGACCGCCGCGACTTCCTGAGGGCTGCCGGGGTAGGCTTTGTTGCGGCGATGGCGCCGTCGGCATGGGCGAAGACGCTTAGCACGGACGCCGTCTTCGCCACCGCTTTCGTCAAGCGCGACGGCAGCTATGGCGCGGCGATCCTGTCCGAGGCCGGCAAGGTGCTGCATGCCATCGACCTGCCCGCCCGCGGTCACGACGTCACCTTCGATCCGCTGTCGAAACGCTCGGTGGTCTTTGCCAGGCAGCCCGGCACTTTCGCGGTTGTGTTCGACCATACCGGCCGTGACGAGCCGCTGACCATTGCCAGCATCAGTGGCCGGCATTTCTTCGGCCACGGCGTGTATTCGACCGACGGTGCGCTGCTCTACGCCACCGAGAACGATTTCGACAATGCCGCCGGCGTGGTAGGCGTCTATGACACGCGTGCGAAATTCAAGCGCGTTGGCGAGTTCCCGACCTATGGCATGGGTCCGCACGAGCTGCTGCTGCTCGGCGACGGCAGGACGATTTCCGTCGCCAATGGCGGCATCGAGACGCATCCCGATTATGGCCGCGCCGAGCTCAACATCGCGTCGATGAAGCCATCTTATGTGCTGGTCGACCGCCTTACCGGCGACCTTGTCGAAAAGCACGAATTGCCGCCGGCGCTGCACCAGCTTTCGATCCGGCACATGGATACCGACAAATCCGGCGCGGTCTGGTTCGGCTGCCAGTACAGGGGGCCGGGCGGCGATCGTCCGTTGCTGGTCGGCCGCGCCGCGCGCGGCAAGGATCTGCAACTGCTCGACATGCCGCAGGACGTGCTGTCCGGCTTCAGGAATTACATCGGCTCGGTCGCCGCCAACCCTGCTGCCGGTACCGTCGCGGTGTCCTCGCCGGAAGGCAACTCGCTTGCCATCATCGATGCGGCCAGCGGCCGGATCGTCGCCACCAGCGCACTGGCCGAGGTCTGCGGCGTGGCGCCCGACGGGGCGAGCTTCATGGCGACGACCGGCACGGGGCAGATAGCCCAAGCCGGCGGCGCGACACGGTCCGAGCCGGACTATGTCTGGGACAATCACATGCTGCGCATCGACCAGGCCGCATAGTGCGGCACTGGTTCATTGACGGTTGTGGTCGCCGAGAGTTACCTCTTTTTGGGCGAGGTCGAAGCGAAGCCGCCAAACGATTTATGCATTATCCCCTTGCAGGGACGTGCCATGGCAGGCACAGGGAAATTGTCTTTCGAACCCCCTGTGCCCCAAGCGGGCGCTGCCAACCGGCCGTCTCATGAAGTTGCTTGCCGTCGATTGTGCCGCCAATCTCTGCGCCGCCTGTGTCTACGACGCGGCGGCCGGGAAGGAACTCGGCCGCTCGGTGCTCGATCTCGGCAAGGGCCATGCCGAACATCTGATGGCAGTGATCGAAGAGGCGTTGACGATCGGCGGCACCGACTATGCCGGTCTTGGCGCCATCGCTGTCTCCACCGGCCCGGGCTCCTTCACCGGCCTGCGCGTCGGCGTCTCGGCGGCGCGGGGCCTGGCGCTGGCGCTGAAAATCCCGGCAATCGGGGTGACGACGCTGGAAGCGCTGGCGGCGCAGGCGAAAGAGACATTTCCCGGCCGCGCCGTGCTGGCCGCGCTCGACGCCGGCCGCGAGGAGATCCATGCAGCGCTTTACGACGAAGCATCCGTTTTGATTTATGGTCCCGCGGTGGCCACGCTTTCGCAAGCCGCCGCCATGGCGGTTGACGGGTTTCCGGTTCTGGCCGGCACCGCGGCCACGCAAATTGCTGCATCGGCCGGGCGCGCCTTCGACGTCGGCCCGACAAGCGCCACTACGGATATCGCAATCTATGCCCGGCTGGCCGCTGCCAAGGGTGAAGGCGAAAAGCCGAAACCGCTTTATCTGCGCGGAGCTGACGCCAAGCCGCAGGCCGGGTTTATCCTGTCCAGGAAGAAAGCCGGGAAGAAAAACTGATGCGCATTCCTTTCCTCCAGCCGCGCCGCAGGGACTTTGCGCTCGAGCCGCTGACGGTCGCCGACAGTGCGGCCCTGTCGGTGCTGCATCGCGAGGATTTCGTCCGGCCGTGGAGTGATGACGAATTCGCCGCGCTGATCGAGCAGGACACGGTGTTCGGCTATGCCGCGCGCGAGACCGGCCAGGGTGCCAAGCCGCCGGTCGGTTTCGTGCTGGCGCGCCTGGCGGCCGGCGAAGGCGAGGTCCTGACTGTCGCGGTGGCGCGCTCCCATCGCCGCCAGGGCCTTGGCTGGCAACTGATGGATGCGGTGCTGCGCGAACTGCATGCGCAACGCGCCGAGGCGCTTTTCCTCGAGGTCGACGAGACGAACGTCGCCGCGATCGCGCTCTATCGGCGGCTGGGATTCCGCGAGGTCGGCAAACGTGCCAACTACTACAGATCGCCCGAGCACGGCCCGACCGGAGCGCTTGTCATGCGCCGCGATCTTCGCTAGCGCATCGGCCCGCAAATCGGAACCGATTCTCGGAAAGCACGATGCGCAGGTTGAGATGCGTAGATTAAAAAGCGCTAGAGCGTGCTTGGACGTCCAGTTGGACGCGTCGCTCTAGCCAGAACTCGGGACAGGGCCAAGAGCGAATGATCGGAAAAATCAGGATTTTCCTGGCGTTGGGCCTCGTTGTCGCAGGCTCGTTGATCCTCGTGCCGTTGCAGATCCTGTCGATGAAGACCGGCCTGTGGCGCGAGACGTTCATCCTGAAGATCTGGCACCGGCTCATCATCCGGGCGCTCGGCATGCGCATCCACGTCAAGGGGACCTTGTCCAATCAGCGTCCGTTACTGGTTGCGTCGAACCACGTTTCATGGACCGACATCATGGTGCTGGGGTCGATGGCCGACGTGACGTTCATCGCCAGGGCCGACATGGCCGGCTGGCCGTTGATCGGCATGTTGTCGAAGCTGCAGCGCACCGTTTTCATCGAGCGCGAGCGCAAACGTTCGTCGGGCGACCAGGCGAGCGAGATCGCCAGCCGCATGGCCAAGGGCGACGCCATGGTGCTGTTTGCCGAAGGTTCGACCAGCGACGGCAACATGATCTTGCCGTTCAAGAGCACGCTGTTCGGCGCCGCCTCGATGGCGATTTCGGAAGGGGCGGCCGAAACGGTCTTCATCCAGCCGGTGGCGATCGTCTATACGCGCCTGCACGGCGTGCCGCTCGGCCGCAGGCACCGGCCGATTGCCGCCTGGATCGGCGACGAGGATTTGATGCCGCATCTCAAGGTGCTGATGGCGGAGGGCGGGCTCGATGTAGAGGTGCATTTCGGCGAGCCGGTCGCCTTCTCCAAGGGCTCCAGGCGCAAGGAAACGGCCAGGCTGATGGAAAGTCAGGTGCGTGATATGGTGCAGGCGGCGCTCGCCGATCCGCGCCCGAGCCGGTAAGCCGGAAAAGCTCCAGCGCTTTGCGCGTCCAAAGGAGGCGCGGCGCTGTAAGGCAGAATCGTCTGTTTTTTGTCGGGGAAAGGCGTTAGAAGCCGCCAGATGGAATTGAACACGATCGAACGGGACGACATCGATACTGCGACCGAAACTGCGGTCGCGCCGCCTGCCGCGAGCCGGAAGGTCTTCGTCAAGACCTATGGCTGCCAGATGAACGTCTACGATTCGCAGCGCATGACCGACGCGCTGGCCGCCGACGGCTATACTGCGACGGATGCGATCGGCGAGGCCGATCTGGTGCTGCTCAACACCTGCCATATCCGCGAGAAAGCCGCCGAAAAGGTCTATTCCGAACTCGGCCGCATTCGTGAGATGAAGGCCGAACGGGCTCGGGCCGGCCGCGAGATGCTGGTCGGCGTCGCCGGCTGCGTGGCGCAGGCCGAGGGCTCCGAGATCATCCGCCGCTCGCCTTCTGTCGATCTGGTCATCGGCCCGCAGACCTATCATCGGCTGCCCGACGTGCTGGCACGGGTGCGCGGCGGCGAAAAGATCGTCGAGACGGACTACGCCATCGAAGACAAGTTCGAGCATCTGCCGCAGCCGAAGCGCGCCGAGATCATCAGGCGCGGCGTCACCGCGTTCCTGACGGTGCAGGAAGGCTGCGACAAGTTCTGCACCTTCTGCGTGGTGCCCTATACCAGAGGCTCGGAAGTGTCGCGGCCGGTGGCGCAGATCGTCGCCGAGGCCGAGCGGCTGGCGCAAGCCGGCGTGCGCGAGGTGACGCTGCTTGGACAGAACGTCAATGCCTGGCACGGCGAAGGCGAAGCCAAAGGGGGCAAGACCGAGGAATGGGGTCTTGGCCGCCTGCTGTTCCGGCTGGCCGAGATTCCCGGGCTGGCGCGGTTGCGCTACACCACCAGCCACCCGCGCGACATGGACGACGAATTGATCGCCGCTCACCGTGACTTGCCGGCGCTGATGCCCTATCTGCATTTGCCTGTGCAATCCGGCTCCGACCGCATCCTCAAGGCGATGAACCGCAGGCATACGGCAAAAGATTATTTGACGCTGCTCGACCGGATCCGCGCCGCACGGAGCGATATCGCGCTTTCGGGCGACTTCATTGTCGGCTTTCCCGGCGAGACGGATGCGGATTTCGAGGCGACGATGGACCTTGTCCGCCAGGTGAACTATGCCTCGGCCTTCTCGTTCAAATATTCGCCGCGCCCCGGCACGCCGGGCGCGGAAATGGCCGATCATGTGCCGGAAGCGGTCAAGGACGAGCGCCTGCAGCGACTGCAGGCGCTGTTGCTGACCCAGCAGCAGGAGTTCGGCGCCAGCCTGGTCGGCAGCACCATCGACACGCTGATCGAGAAGCCGGGCCGCCAGGCTGGCCAGAAGGTCGGCCGCTCACCGTGGCTGCAGCCGGTTATTGTTGATGAAAAGTCCGGCGAAATCGGTGAGATTATCCAGGTACGAATCACGAAGACGGGTTACAACAGCCTGTTCGCCGAATTGGCCTGAAGGTCTCGGCAGATGAGGAGAGACGGTTGAGCGCTGCGGAAGTGAAGAACCTGCCCCAGAACCTACCATCGGGGGCTTCGGATATGGCGCACATCGTTCTGACTTTCGACAACAACAAGCTTGCCAGCGCCCTTTATGGCCAGTTCGACGAGAATCTGGCCAGGCTCGAGCAGAAGCTTGGCGTCGATATCCGCTCGCGCGGTAACCAGCTGACCATCAAGGGCTCCGCCTCGGCCGCCGAGCAGGCGCGCCGCGCCCTGGATAATCTCTACGGCATTCTCCAGAAAGGCGCTGACATCGGCCAGTCGGACGTCGACGGCGCCGTGCGCATGGCGATCGCCGCCGACGACCAGCTGACGCTGCCGACGCTGGAGCGCAAGGGCAAGGTGTCAGCCGCCCAGATATCGACGCGCAAGAAGACGATCTATGCCCGCTCGCTCAACCAGGACGCCTATATGCGCGCGCTGGAGCGGTCCGAGCTCGTCTTCGGCATCGGCCCGGCTGGCACTGGAAAAACCTTCCTGGCGGTGGCGCATGCGGCGATGCTGCTCGAACGTGGCATGGTCGAGCGCATCGTGCTGTCGCGGCCTGCCGTCGAGGCCGGCGAGCGGCTCGGCTTCCTGCCCGGCGACATGAAGGAGAAGGTCGATCCCTATCTGCGGCCGCTCTATGACGCGCTTTACGAGATGATGCCGGCCGACAAGGTCGAGCGGGCGATTGCCGCCGAGGTGATCGAGATCGCGCCGCTGGCCTTCATGCGCGGCCGCACGCTGGCGCACTCCGCCGTCATCCTCGACGAGGCGCAGAACACCACGCCGATGCAGATGAAGATGTTCCTGACCCGTCTCGGCGAGAATTCGCGCATGATCGTCACCGGCGATCCGACCCAGATCGACCTGCCGCAAAACACCAAATCCGGTCTGGTCGAGGCGCTCAGGATCCTCGACGGCGTCACCGGCATGGTGACGGTGCGCTTCAACGAAGGCGATGTCGTCAGGCATCCGCTGGTCGCCGAGATCGTCAAGGCCTACGACCGCGACGGCAAGCTGGCCCGGGGCCTGGGCGCCGAAGGCTAGAGCATCGGACCCAAAAGTGGGAACCGGTTTTGGGGCAATCCGATGCTCAAACAAGAAAACACGATGATGCAGCCTTATGGCTGAGGACAAAAAATCTGTAGGCGGGGATCTTCCGGTCCCCGTCGACATCGATATAGCAGTCGAAGCGGGCGACTGGCCCGATGAGGCCGCGCTGACGCGGCTGGTCGATCGCGCCGTTGCCGCCGCGTTTGCCGAAACCGGCGCGGCCGGCCTTTCCGAGCTCAGCATCGTTTTTTCTGACGATGTCCATATCCGCAGTCTCAATGCGGGATGGCGCGGCAAGGACAAACCGACCAACGTCCTGTCTTTCCCGGCTTTTCCGCTCGCCAAGGGCGGTCCGCTTCCGCCCATGCTGGGCGACATTGTGCTGGCCGCCGAGACGGTTGCGCGCGAAGCCGCACTGGAAGACAAGCCTGTCGACAACCATATCACCCATCTCGTCATCCACGGCCTGCTGCATTTGCTGGGCTACGATCACGAGACCGACGCCGAGGCCGAAGAAATGGAAGCCGTCGAACGCGCAGCACTTGCAAGGCTTGCCATTCCCGATCCCTACGCGTAACTAAAAAGATCAAATGACCGGACGACGATGAACGACAAACCAGAGACTGCCGCCCACCCAGACGCCGGCAGTGCGACCAAGCCATCCGAACAGACGGAAGAGGACTCTAGTCCGAGTACCACGACCGGCAGCTTCGCCAGCGAGCCATCGCCTGCCGGTCCTTCCCTGTTCGATCGCGTGCTCGGCCTGTTCAGGCAGCGCAACGGCACCAGCCTGCGCGAGGAGATCGCCGACGCGCTTGCCGAAACGGCGAGCGATGCCGGCGCCTTTTCGCCCGGCGAACGGGCCATGCTCAACAACATTCTGCGCCTGCGCGAGGTTCGCGTCGAGGATGTCATGGTGCCGCGCGCCGACATCGAGGCGGTCGAGATCACGACGAACCTGGGCGATCTTCTGGGACTGTTCGAGCAGTCCGGCCATTCCCGCATGCCGGTCTATTCGGAGACGCTCGACGACCCGCGTGGCATGGTCCACATCCGCGACGTGCTCGCTCACATCACCAAGCTGGCCCGCGTCAGAAAGAGCAGGACGACCAGGAAAGCCGCCCCTGCCACGCTTCTCGATCTCGCCAAGGTCGATCTCACGCGCACCATCGGCGACCTGACCCTGATCCGCCCGGTGCTTTTCGTGCCGCCGTCGATGCTCGCCTCCGACCTGATGGGGCGGATGCAGGCGATGCGCACCCAGATGGCGCTGGTCATCGACGAATATGGCGGCACCGATGGCCTGGTCTCGCTCGAGGATATCGTCGAGATGGTGGTCGGCGACATCGAGGACGAGCACGACGAGGACGAGCCGATGATCACCCAGACCGGCGAGGGCGTGTTCGTCGTCGACGGCAAGGCCGAGATCGACGATGTCGCCAAGATGATCGGCGAGGATTTTGCCGCCGGCGAGCATGGCGAATATGTCGACACGATCGGCGGCATGATCTTCAACACGCTTGGCCGGGTCCCGGCACGCGGCGAAGTGGTGCAGGCCATCCCCGGCTTCGAATTCCATGTGCTCGACGCCGATCCACGCCGCGTCAAGCGGGTGCGCATCGTGGAGACCCAGAAAAGCGAGCGCCGCCGGCGCGCCGTCCGCGCCGAGCAGGCGTGAAAGACGCCGCTCGCCCGATGACGGTCGACGATCCGTTCAAGCGCTCAACCTTGGGCTCCGGCATATTCTACAGGAATCCGCGCGGCGCCTTGATCTGGCTTGAAAAGGCTTTCGGCTTCGAGCCGAGCATGGTGGTCAGCGACGCTGATGGCAGGCTCGTCCATTCCGAGATGCGGTTCGGTGACGGCTATATCATCGTCGATTCCGAATGGGCCGACCATGTAGCCAGTCCCGCGTCGGTCGCCGGCAAGAACACGCAGTCGGTTTATGTGCGCCTCAAGGACGGCCTAGATTCCCACTGCGATCGTGCAAGGGCGGCGGGAGCCGAGATCGTCCAGGAGCCGGCTGACCAGTTTTACGGTGAACGGCAGTACAGGGCGCGCGATCCTGAAGGTCACGTCTGGACATTTTCCCAGACCGTGCGCTTTGTTCCACGCGAGGAGGCTGAACGGCTGGGCGATCTGCAGATTGAAGGCTGGCACCGACTAGAATCCTCGGGCTGAATTTCAGCAATGGGTGGGAAGCGGTCTCGAACTACATGGTTTGCGAACCATTCGGACGCTGTCCTGAGTACTAGGAGAATGTCTGATGTCGTGGAAACTCGATGAGACCGTGGAAACATCCGCGGGCGCTGTGGCAGCGGGTCAATTTGGTAGTGGACCCGCGCTTGTGCTGGCGCACGGCTGGCCGTGGTCTTCGTTCTCATGGCATCGGATTATTCCAGATCTTGCAAGGCGGTATCGTGTCCACTGGTACGATATGCCCGGATACGGGCGATCGGACAAAGGCGCGGAGCAACGCACCTCACTCGACGTGCAAGGAGAAGTATTCGCCGAGATGCTCGCGCATTGGGACCTGGAGCAGCCCATCGTTGTTGCCCATGATTTCGGCGGAGCGACGACGCTACGGGCGCATTTGCTGCATGGCTGCGACTTCGAGCGGTATGTCCTGATGAATGTCGTCGCCATGCGCCCTTGGGGATCGGAGTTCTTCGATCATGTCGGTCGCCATGTGGATGCCTTTCTGGGCCTGCCGCCGCATATCCACAGAGCGGTCGTGGAAGCATATATCAAGGGGGCGATCGTAAATGACATCGCGCCCGGAGATTTCGAGAGGCTTGTCGAGCCGTGGCTTGCCGAAGAGGGACGAGGAAGCTTCTATCGGCAATTCGCGCAAGCCGACGAAAAATATACCGCCGAAGTCGAGCCGGCGTTCGGGGATATCAGGTGTCCGGTAAAGATAATTTGGGGCAAGGACGATCCATGGATCCCGCTGGAGCGAGGCAAAGCGCTTCATACGCTGATCCCGCAGGCATCGTTCGAAACATTACCTGGCGTGGGTCACTTGCCTCAGCTCGAAGCCCCGGATCTCGTGCTGGAGCGGCTGAACGCATTTCTATCACGCGCATTATAGTGATACACCGGCACGTGCGGTCTGCGCGACAATTCACATGCGACACTTATCTTGCCGGCGTCAGTCGCCCCACCTATCCAGCAGACCTAATCCGGCAGTCTGGCTGAAGCATGGCCGTTTGGAGCGCGGACCGTGGCCTGATAAATCTTCTGCCGTGATTCGCACGACTCGGAAGCATCGATGAAGCGCCTGGCCGGCCGGATAATTCTGCTGTGGGGCTGGCGCCGCGCGCTTGTGGCGTTTCTTGCCGGTGCGCTGGCGGTTCTTGCCCAGGCGCCATACGATTTCTTCGCCGTCTGTTTCGTTTCGTTTCCGCTGCTGGTCTGGCTCCTCGACGGCGCCACCGGCGAAGCCTCCGATGGCTGGTTCCGGCATTTGCGGCCGGCCTTCGCCGTCGGCTGGTGGTTCGGCTTCGGCTATTTTCTAGCCGGCCTATGGTGGATCGGCTCAGCACTTCTGGTCGAGGCCGACAGTTTCGCCTGGGCGCTTCCCTTCGCAGTGGTCGGAATTCCGCTGGCGCTCGCTTTTTTCTATGGCTTCGCGACAGCGGTTGCCCGGCTGCTGTGGAGCAACGACATCGGCCGCATCGCCGCCCTTGCCTTCGGCTTCGGCTTGGCGGAATGGCTGCGCGACTTTCTGTTCACCGGCTTTCCCTGGAATGCCGTCGGCTACGCGGCGATGCCGGTGCCCTTGCTTATGCAGAGCGTGTCGGTGACCGGCATGGTCGGCATCAACGCGCTGGCGGTCTTCGTCTTTGCCTTGCCGGCCCTGCTTGCGGCGCGCCGGCATATCCGCCTTGGGGGTGCACTGGCTGCCGTTCTCGTCGCGGCCCATGTCGGCTTCGGCTATGTCAGGCTTGCTGCCAAGGTCGAACCCGCAACCCGCTCAATCGACGTCCGCATCGTGCAGCCGGCCGTCGACCTCAGCGAAAAGTGGGACCCTTCAGTGCCCGACCGGATTTTCGCTACACTGATGGGGCTTTCGGCCAAGGCGCCAGAGACTGGTCATGCCAAGCCGCAATTGATCCTGTGGCCGGAAACCTCCGTGCCGTTTTTTTTCGCCGAACGTCCCGATGCGCTGACCGCGCTGGGAGAGATGCTTGGCGACGGCCAGACGCTGATCGCCGGCGTCGTCCGGGAGGAAGGCGGGTCGGCGGAAGATGCCGACAGGCGGTACTACAATTCGGTGGTGGCAATCGACGACAAGGGTCAAATCGCCGATGCAGTCGACAAGGTTCATCTGGTGCCCTTTGGCGAATATCTGCCTTTTGCCGACCTGCTTGGCCGCTTGGGGCTCAAACAACTCGTCGCCGGGCCGACAACCTACGCGGCGGGCAATGAGCGGCACCCGATCGCGTTGCCCGGCGGCATCAGCGTGCTTCCGTTCATTTGCTACGAAGTCATTTTTCCCGATCTGGTAGCGGTTGACGCAACGTCAGCTGAGCTTATTGTGAATGTCACGAACGACGCGTGGTTTGGTGACACGCCGGGTCCGTACCAGCATTTCAGGCAGGCGCAGATTCGTGCGGTGGAGAACGGGGTGCCATTGTTGCGTGCAGCCAATAACGGCATTTCCGCTGTCGTCGATCCGCGCGGACACATCCTCGACGCGCTGGCAATCGACGCCCGCGGAGCCATCGATGTCCACGTGCCGATTTCCAATCGAGCCATCGTTTCTTCCAGCCAAAGACGCATTAATGGACTGATGATCATGTTGCTGTTCGCTCTCGCCGCTTTCACAATGAATGTAAGGCAACGGCTACGGGCGAATTGACAGTCGACACATTAGAAACTCATACTGTAACCGCCTGAAATTTCTCGAAGTCAGCACGTCGGTTCTGTTGGGGCACTGGCCGCCGGCTTCGTTTTGGGCAGAAAAAACACAAAAAGCCGGAAAAATTCGGCGAGGAAAAAATGGCAGAAGAAAACAAGAAGAAGCCGAATCCTATCGACATCCATGTCGGAAGTCGCATCAGGCTTCGTCGCAATATGTTGGGAATGAGCCAGGAAAAGCTGGGCGAGAACCTCGGTATAACGTTTCAGCAGATACAGAAATACGAAAAGGGTACCAATCGCGTTGGCGCCAGCCGTTTGCAGGCAATCGCCTCGATACTGGGTGTGCCTGTCGCTTTCTTTTTCGAGGACGCGCCGGGCCAGGAGGCCGTGGGCAACCGCGGATTTGCCGAGGATGCATCAATGGCTTCTGCCGTCGAATTCTGCGGCAGTCCTGAAGGTCTTCAACTCAACCGGGCCTTCGTCAAGATCACCGACGTGAAGATACGCCGCAAGGTTATCGAGCTTGTGAAGGCCCTTTCCTCCGACGCAGTCGATTGATTACGCAGATTGGTCTGGGTCGATTGATTGGGTAGCCGTTGAAAAGTCGAAGATAGCGAAGCCGTCATTGCGGGCAGGCAATTTCTTGCGATCTCGCGCATCGTGGAATTTACATCCCGCAGGCATGCTGGAGCCAGGCAGGCTGGCGGCATCCTGCCGGCGGTCAAAGTGGTACAAGATAATGGTGCCCACCGCTTGACGAGCGCTGCTCGACACAGCTAACACGTGGCGCGCCAATCGGCAGCGTGCCGATGATTTTTCAAGAGGGGACACCCGTGACGCGGCAAAACTATCTATTCACCTCGGAATCCGTTGCCGAGGGTCATCCCGACAAGGTCTGCGACCGTATCTCCGACGAGATCGTCGATCTGGTCTATCGCGAGGCCAGAAAGACCGGCATGGACCCCTGGAAGGTCCGCGTCGCCTGCGAAACGCTGGCGACCACGAATCGCGTCGTCATCGCTGGCGAGGTGCGCGTCCCCGAGACCCTGCTCAAGAAGGACAAGGCCGGCAACATCCTGATGGATGCCGCCGGTCATCCGCTCGTCAATCCGGCGAAGTTCAAGTCGGCCGCCCGCAAGGCGATCCGCGAAATTGGCTATGAACAGGCCGGTTTCCACTGGAAGACGGCAAAGATCGAGGTTCTGCTGCACGGCCAGTCACCGGATATCGGCCAGGGCGTCGACAATGCCTCCGACCGGCAAGGCGAGGAAGGGGCCGGCGACCAGGGCATCATGTTCGGCTATGCCTGCCGCGAGACGCCGGATCTGATGCCAGCGCCGATCTACTACAGCCACAAGATCCTCGAACTGCTGGCCGCCGCGCGCCATGAAGGCAACGGCGATGCCGGCCGGCTCGGGCCGGACGCCAAGAGCCAGGTCACCGTCCGCTATATCGACGGCAAGGCGGCGGAAGTGACGCAGATCGTGCTGTCCACCCAGCATCTCGACGCCAGCTGGGATTCGAAGAAGGTCCGCAACGTCGTCGAACCCTATATTCGCGAGGCGCTGGGCGACCTTAAGATCGCCGACAGCTGCAACTGGTACATCAACCCGACAGGCAAGTTCGTCATCGGCGGGCCCGACGGCGACGCCGGCCTGACCGGGCGCAAGATCATCGTCGACACTTACGGCGGTGCTGCGCCTCATGGCGGCGGGGCTTTTTCCGGCAAGGACACCACCAAGGTCGACCGTTCCGCGGCCTATGCGGCCCGCTACCTCGCCAAGAACGTGGTGGCGGCGAAGCTCGCCGATCGCTGCACCATCCAGCTTTCCTATGCCATTGGCGTGGCCCAGCCGCTGTCGGTCTATGTCGACCTGCACGGCACCGGCAGGGTCGATGAGGCAAAGCTCGAGCAGGCGCTGCGCACCGTGATGGATCTGTCGCCGTCCGGCATCCGCCGCCATCTCGATCTCAACAAGCCGATTTATGCCAAGACGTCGTCTTATGGTCATTTCGGCCGCAAGGCCGGCCGCGATGGGTCCTTCTCCTGGGAAAAGACCGACCTCGCCAAGGCTCTCAAGGACGCACTCGCCGAAGCGCCTGCCGAAGCAGTCGCGGCCTAGCCGCGGCGTCCATAGATCCGGAAGACATGGATCCGAAAGACCGGCCAAGCCGTGCGACCGAAGCATTTTTCGGTCGCCGGCGCGGCAAGGCCATCCGTCCGCAGCAGGCAGCGGCACTGGAAAGCGGTTTCAGCACCTACCGGCTTGATCTGACGGCCGGACCGCCGGCCGACTTGCGCAGCCTGTTCGAAGCCGATGTCCGCGCCATTCATGTCGAAATTGGTTTTGGTGGCGGCGAGCACCTGCTGCATCGGGCGACGGCGGCTCCTGAGACCGGTTTTGTCGGCGTCGAGCCTTTCGTCAACGGCATGGCCAAGATGATGATGGCGGTCAGGCAACGGCCGCTTGCCAATCTTCGGGTCTATGACGACGACGCCACGCGCCTGCTCGACTGGCTCCCGCAAGCCTCGCTCGACGGCATCGACCTTCTCTATCCCGATCCCTGGCCGAAGAAGAAACACTGGAAGCGCCGCTTCGTCAGTCCGGTCAATCTCGACCGTTTCGCGCGCGTGCTGAAGTCAGGCGGAACATTCCGCTTTGCGTCCGATATCGATAGCTATGTGAACTGGACGCTGCTGCACTGCCGGGCACATGAAGCGTTTGCGTGGCAGGCTGAAGAGGCAGCCGACTGGCAGCGGCCCTATAAGGGTTGGCCGGGTACACGCTACGAGGCGAAGGCCGTTCGCGAAGGCCGGCGGCCAGCCTACCTCACCTTCGTCCGAAGATAGTCCTATTCAAAGCGCGCCTAGCGCACTTTGCCGTCGACGAGGACCAGAGATGTCCTCGTCCCTGCGTCGCCGGACTTAGAAGCGGCCGATCTTGTTGAAGGCGGCCGGATCCATGCCGAGATTGCGCAGATCGCGTGCGCGCGGCTTGCGGCCGGCTTCGACGGCGTGCGAAGCGGCGACGGCGCTGCCGAACACGGTGAAGAAATCGCCGATGGCCGAGAAAACCTTGCGGTTGGTCATGATTATGCCCTTTCGCCTGCTGCAATGCGTGATTGATTTTGTGCAACGCAACATAGATAGGCGCGTACTGCCTGATATCACAGGGACGTTGGCGCATGGCCGCCATGCGCTCTGTGCAACGCTGCCGCCCCAACAGTTTCGCCCACCCTGCATGCGGACAATTCATCTGCTTACCGACACGGACTGCATGCGGACTTGAAACGACGGCTGCGATCGTCTATATCAGGCTCAAATTCTTGGTCGGTATGGCGAAGAGTGGGTCCACCCGGTCCCGCTCTTTTTTGTTACCTTCCGACCGCCGACGAAGCGACAGGAATAGAATGACGGCAACGGTACCCGACAGCGACGACCGCATCATCCGCGAAAGCGGCATCGATGCGCGCATCGCGCTGATCGTGCAGCCGGTTCTGCGTGCCATTGGCTTCCGCCTTGTCAGGGTGCATCTGACGGGCCAGAACGGGCTGACGCTGCAGATCATGGCCGAACGCGAGGACGGCACCATGACCGTCGAGGATTGCGAAGAGGTCAGCCGGGCAGTGTCGCCGGCGCTCGATGTCGATGATCCGATCGAAAAGGCGTATCATCTCGAAGTGTCGTCGCCGGGAATCGACCGGCCGCTGGTCCGCAAGTCGGATTTCGCGACCTGGACGGGTCATCTGGTGAAGATGGAAACCTCGGTCCTCGTCGCCGACCGCAAGCGCTTCAAGGGCAAGATCGCCGAGAGCGACGCGGACGGCGTGCTGATCGAGCGCGACAAGGCGGCCTATGGCGAACAGCCGACGGTGCGTGTGCCCTACGATGCGATTGCCGAAGCACGGCTGATCCTGACCGACGACCTTATCCGCGACGCACTGTCGAAGGACAACAGGGCGCGCAAGGAAGCCAAGAAGCGCCGCGGCGAGCCCGAAGACGCGCCAGAGAGCGTGGAAGCGGGCGTAGAAGATGAAACCGAACAGGAAATGTGATTGGGCTGCCGGGCGCAAAGCCTCGGCAACAAGCTCGGGAGAAAAGAGATGGTTGTAAGCGCCAACAGGCTTGAACTGCTGCAGATCGCCGATGCGGTCGCGCGTGAGAAGTCGATCGACAAGTCGATCGTCATCGCCGCCATGGCCGATGCGATCCAGAAGGCGGCGCGCTCGCGCTATGGCCAGGAAACCAACATCCGTGCCGACATCAATTCGAATACCGGCGAGATGAAGCTGCAGCGGCTGATGGAAGTGGTCGAGAAGGTCGACGACTATGCGACGCAGATCGCCATATCCTCGGCGCGTGAGCGCAATCCCGACGCCCAGCTCGGCGACTTCATTGCCGAACAGCTGCCGCCGATGGATTTCGGCCGCATCGCCGCCCAGTCGGCCAAGCAGGTCATCGTGCAGAAGGTGCGCGAGGCCGAGCGTGACCGCCAGTACGACGAGTACAAGGACCGTATCGGCGAGATCGTCAACGGTACTGTCAAACGCGTCGAATACGGCAACGTCATCGTCGATCTCGGCCGCGGTGAGGCGATCATCCGTCGCGACGAGCTGATCCCGCGTGAAAATTACAAATATGGCGATCGCGTCCGCGCCTATGTCTATGACGTGCGCCGCGAGCAGCGCGGTCCGCAGATATTCCTGTCTCGCACCCATCCGCAGTTCATGGCGAAGCTGTTCACCATGGAAGTGCCGGAAATCTACGACGGCATTATCGAGATCAAGTCGGTCGCCCGCGATCCGGGTTCGCGCGCCAAGATCGCCGTCATCTCGCGTGACAGTTCCATCGATCCGGTTGGCGCCTGCGTCGGCATGCGCGGCAGCCGCGTTCAGGCGGTGGTCGGCGAATTGCAGGGCGAGAAGATCGACATCATTCCATGGTCTCCTTCGGCCGCTTCCTTCATCGTCAACGCGCTGCAGCCGGCGGAAGTCGCCAAGGTCGTGCTCGACGAGGACGCCGAACGCATCGAGGTGGTGGTGCCGGACGACCAGCTGTCGCTGGCCATCGGTCGCCGCGGCCAGAACGTCCGGCTCGCCTCGCAGCTCACCGGCTGGGATATCGACATCTTGACCGAGCAGGAAGAGAGCGAACGCCGCCAGAAGGAGTTCGTCGAACGCTCGGCTCTGTTCATGGATGCGCTCAACGTCGACGAGATGGTCGGCCAGGTGCTCGCCTCCGAAGGCTTCACCAGCGTCGAGGAAGTCGCCTATGTCGATGCCGACGAGATCGCGTCGATCGACGGCTTCGACGAGGACACCGCCTCGGAAATCCAGGCTCGCGCCCGCGAATATCTGGAGAAGATCGAAGCCGAGCATGACGAGAAGCGCAAGGCGCTGGGCGTCAAGGACGAGTTGCGTGAGATTCCAGGCGTGACCACCGCCATGATGGTGACGCTCGGCGAGGACGGCGTGAAGACGATCGAGGATTTCGCCGGCTATGCGGCCGATGATCTGACCGGCTGGAAGGAACGCAAGGACGGCGAGACGAAGGTATTCCCGGGCGTGCTCGCCAATCACGGCGTGTCGCGGGCCGATGCTGAACAGATGGTTCTGGCGGCTCGCCTCAAGGCCGGCTGGATCACCGAAGACGAGCTTGCAGCCGAAGACGTGCCGGCTGACGAAGCCGTTGGTGCGTGAGGTGAAACCGCATCGCACACAAGCCGCCCTTGGACGAGATGAACGATCGCACTTGCATCGTCACGCGCAAACAGGCCGAACCGGATGAACTGATCCGTTTCGTCGTCGGCCCGGATTCGGCCGTCGTTCCGGATATCAAGAAAAACCTGCCCGGACGCGGTTGCTGGGTGACTGCCGACCGCCTACATATCGACAAGGCGGCAGCGAAAAACCTGTTCGCTCGCGCCTTCAAGGCGCAGGTGACCGTGCCGACCGATCTCGGCGACATGGTCGACGGGCTGCTTTCCAGATACGCTCTGGGCATGCTCGGTCTTGCCCGCAAGGCAGGCGCGATCGCGCTCGGCGCCACCAAGGTTGAGAGCGCGGTGCGTGGCGGGCTGGCGCTTTTCGTGTTGCATGCGACCGAGGCGTCAGATGACGGCGTCCGCAAGATCAGCCAGGCGCGACGGGCAACCGTCCACCTCGGTGGCCCCGCCATCCTTGCCTACAAACTTTTCTCCGAGGCCGAGTTGAGCTTGGCATTGGGGGGTACAAATGTGATACATGCTGCCGTTCTCGCGGGAGACGCGGGCAGGGCGGTCCAGAAGCGCATGGTTGCGCTCGACCGGTATCGGGGCGGTTCCCCGGACGATCTGGCAATGCTTGCGGCCGTTGCTGACGAAGATGATGCCGCAGAGGATATGGAATGAGCGATACGAAATCGGGCGACGACAAGACGTTGAGTGTTACGCCGAAGAAGACTTTGACGCTGAAGCGCCCCGGTACGGAACAGGGCACCGTGCGCCAGAGCTTCTCGCATGGCCGCACCAAGGCGGTCGTGGTCGAGACCAAGAAGCGCAAGTTCTCGCTGCCCGGTGACAAGCCGGAGCCGGCTGCTGCCCCTGTGTCCGTCTTCACGCCGAAGCCACCGGCCGCGGCAGCGCCGGTTGTGCAGGAAGCGCCCAAGGCGCCGCCGCCTCCGCCGCCGGTCGAACGCGGCGGCATGGTGCTGAACCAATTGTCACGCGATGAAATGGAGGCGCGCCGCCGGGCTCTTGAGGGTTCGAAGGTGCGCGACGTCGAGGATCGCCAGCGCGCCATCGACGAGGCCAAGCGCCGCGCCGAGGATGAAGAGCGCCGCCGTCGCGAGCGCGAGGAATCCGCGCGCCGCCAGGCCGAGGAAGAAGCCCGGCTGCAGGCCGAGGCCGAGTCCCGCCGGCGTGCCGAGGAAGAGGCGCGCCGCCGCGCGCCGCTGACCGCCGAACTGGCGACAGTCGACGACGAGGACATCAAGCCGAAGCGGACCGGCGCCGGCGCCCCGGTGCGCCGTCCGGTCACGCCGGAAGTGGCGCGTCCGGCCAAGCCGACCAAGGGCGAGGAAGATCGCCGCCGCGGCAAGCTGACGCTGAATGCCGCACTTTCCGATGAGGATGCGCGTGCGCGTTCGCTGTCGTCGATGCGTCGGCGCCAGGAGAAATTCAAGCGCGCGCTGCATAACGAACCGCGCGAGAAAGTCATGCGCGAAGTGATACTTCCCGAAACCATCACCATCCAGGAACTGGCGCAGCGCATGTCCGAGCGCGCCGTCGATGTGGTCAAGTTCTTCATGAAACAGGGCCAGATCCTGAAGCCGGGCGACGTCATCGACGCCGACACGGCCGAACTGGTCGCTACCGAATTCGGCCACACGGTTCGCCGCGTCGCCGAGTCCGACATCGAGGAAGGCCTCTTCAACATCGCCGATCGTCCCGAGGATCTCGAGCCGCGTCCGCCGGTGGTGACCATCATGGGCCATGTCGATCACGGCAAGACGTCGCTGCTCGATGCCATCCGCAATGCCAATGTTGTGTCCGGCGAGGCCGGCGGCATCACCCAGCATATCGGCGCCTATCAGGTCGAGAAGAACGGTAACAAGATCACCTTCATCGACACGCCTGGCCACGCCGCCTTCACGGCGATGCGCGCCCGTGGCGCTCAGGCGACCGACATCGCCATCCTGGTAGTGGCGGCCGACGACAGCGTGATGCCGCAGACGATCGAATCGATCAGCCATGCCAAGGCGGCCGGCGTTCCGATCATTGTGGCGATCAACAAGATCGACAAGCATGACGCCGACCCGCAGAAGGTGCGCTCGGAACTGCTGCGCCACGAAGTCTTCGTCGAATCGATGGGCGGCGAGGTGCTGGACGTCGAAGTGTCGGCGACCAAGGGCACCAATCTCGACAAGCTACTCGAAGCGATCCTGCTGCAGGCCGAAATCCTCGACCTGAAGGCCAATCCGGACCGCACCGCCGAGGGCGTCGTCATCGAAGCCCAGCTCGACAAGGGCCGCGGCCCCGTCGCCACGGTGCTGGTCCAGACCGGCACGCTGATGCCTGGCGACATCCTTGTTGCCGGTAACGAATGGGGCCGGGTGCGCGCGCTGGTCAACGACCGCGGCGGGCAGATCAAGGAAGCGCCGCCGGCGATGCCCGTGGAAGTGCTCGGACTGCAGGGAACCCCGCAGGCGGGCGACCGCTTCGCCGTCGTCAACAACGAGGCCCGCGCCCGCGAGATCACCGAATATCGCCAGCGTCTGGCGCGTGAGAAGGCGGTGGCCAAGCATGCCGGCCAGCGTGGTTCGCTCGAACAGATGATGTCGCAACTGCAGACGAGCGGGCTGAAGGAATTCCCGCTGGTCATCAAGGGCGACGTGCAGGGCTCGATCGAGGCGATCAGCGCGGCGCTGGACAAGCTCGGCACCGACGAGGTGCGTGCGCGCATCGTTCATGCGGGCGCCGGCGGCATCACCGAAAGCGATGTCTCGCTGGCGGAAACCTCGGGCGCCGCAATCATCGGCTTCAACGTTCGCGCCAATGTGCAGGCGCGTGCGGCGGCCGCGGCTGCAGGCATCGAGATCCGCTACTACTCGATCATCTACAACCTTGTGGATGACGTGAAGGCGGCGCTGTCGGGCCTGCTGTCGCCGGAGCGTCGCGAGACCTTCATTGGCAATGCCGAGATCCTTGAGATCTTCGACATCACCAAGGTCGGCAAGATCGCCGGCTGCCGTGTCACCGAAGGCAAGGTCGAGCGCGGTGCGGGCGTTCGCCTGATCCGCGACAACGTCGTCATCCACGAAGGCACGCTGAAGACGCTGAAGCGCTTCAAGGACGAAGTTGCGGAGGTTCCGGGTGGCCAGGAATGCGGCATGGCCTTCCAGAACTACGAAGACATGCGCGTCGGCGACGTCATCGAGTGCTTCCGCGTCGAGATGGTGACCAGGACGCTCTGAGTTCGAGCAACTTGAGTTCGAGCATTTACAGACCGGGCGGTGGTCGAAAGGCTGCCGCCTAAACCATGATCCCGAAAAGTGGTATCCGGTTTTCGGAGAAGATCATGGTCAACAAAAAATAGAGCCTGATCCATTCCGATTTCTATCGGGATGGATCAGGCTTTAAAGCATATGAGACATGCGGCGCGGTCCCATCCCGTGCCTCACGATTTCAGGATAGAGAAAAATGCCCCGTTCAACCACGTCAGGTCCATCCCAGCGCATGCTTCGCGTCGGCGAGCAGGTGCGTCATGCGCTGTCGGAAACCTTGCAACGCGGCGAGATCCTCGATCCGCTGATCGAGAATTCGGTGGTTTCGGTCTCGGAGGTGCGCATGTCGCCCGATCTGAAGATCGCCACCGCTTTCGTCTCGCCGCTTGGCGCCAGTGATGCCGATGCGGTGGTCGAGGCGCTCAACAAGCATGCGAAATTCGTGCGCGGCCGCGTTTCCGGCGCGCTCCGGCAGATGAAGTACATGCCGGAATTCCGCTTCCGGCTCGACACCAGCTACGACAATTTCCAGAAGATCAACGAATTGTTGCACTCGCCCGAAGTGGCGCGCGATCTCGGCCCAGACGCCCAGATCGGCGACCAGAACAAAGACAACGACAAGGACGAAAAATAGTGGCGCGTCGCGGCAAGAAGAAGGGTCGGCCGATCTCCGGCTGGCTGGTGCTGGACAAACCCGTCGGCATGGGTTCGACCGAAGCCGTCTCCAAGATCAAATGGCTGTTCCAGGCGGAAAAGGCCGGCCATGCCGGCACGCTCGACCCGCTCGCTTCCGGCATGCTGCCGATCGCGCTCGGCGAAGCGACCAAGACCGTCCCCTATGTCCAGGATGGCGCCAAGGTCTACCGCTTCACGGTTGCCTGGGGTGAGGAGCGTTCGACCGATGACCTCGAAGGGCCGGTGACGAAAAGCTCCGACCAGCGTCCGGCTGAAGCCGATGTGCTTTTGCTGATGCCGAAATACACCGGAGTCATCATGCAGACGCCGCCGCAATTTTCGGCCATCAAGATCGCAGGCGAGCGCGCCTATGATCTTGCCCGCGACGGCGCGACGGTCGACATTCCGGCGCGGGAAGTCGAGATCGGCCGCCTCGACCTGATCGAGCACAGTGCTGACAGCACCATTTTCGAGGTCGAATGCGGCAAGGGCACCTATGTCCGCTCGCTGGCCCGCGACATGGGCCGCGATCTCGGCTGTTTCGGCCACATCGCCGAACTGCGCCGGATCGAGGTCGAGCCGTTCACGCAGGAAGACTTCGTCACCATCGCCGAGCTGGAAGCCGCCCG
Source organism: Mesorhizobium sp. WSM4829 (assembly GCF_055811475.1). Lineage (NCBI taxonomy): Bacteria > Pseudomonadati > Pseudomonadota > Alphaproteobacteria > Hyphomicrobiales > Phyllobacteriaceae > Mesorhizobium > Mesorhizobium sp. WSM4829. The sequence goes on from NZ_JBVVQJ010000038.1 coordinate 26,845, forward strand.
CTTCGGCGAACAGCCCGATGAGGGTTCGGATTCAGCGGACACGGTGCCGGTCGACTTCGACGCCATCGACGCGTTTCTGGTCGACACGTCAGCCGCGCTCGACTGCCTGCCGCAGATCGCGATCAGCGACGACGCGGCAACAAAAATCCGCCTCGGCAACCCGGTCATCATCCGTGGCCGCGACGCGCCGGTGGAAGCCGAGGAAGCCTGCGCCACGGCGCGCGGCAAGCTGGTCGCCATCGGCGCCATCGAGCAAGGCATGTTCAAGCCGAAGCGGGTCTTTGCCGGCTGAGCCCCCTCGTCTAATCTCGATCAGAGGTACATTCGAGGGGCACATGGCAAAGGCCGAGACGATCAGGAAGCGGGCGCCGGTGACAGCACGGCGGCCGCCGATCGGCGCATCACCAGGCACACTGATCGCCGACCCTGCGGCGCGGCGCAGCGAACTGCGACTGACACTGATGTCGCCCGACAAATTCGAGACAATCGAAGATGCCAGCATCAACGACCTGAATGCTCATTGCAACGCATGGCCGGTCATCTGGCTCGATTGCACCGGTCTCGCCAACATCCCGCTGATCGAGGAGATCGGCCGGATTTTCAGCCTGCATCCGCTGGCGCTGGAAGACGTCGTCAACACCGGCCAGCGGCCGAAGGTGGACTTCTTCGAGGACCATGCCTTCGTCGTCGTCAGGATGATCGACGACGTCACCGCGCATCGCTACGAGCAGATCGCGGTCTTCTTCGGCAGGAACTTCGTCGTCACCTTCCAGGAGCGCGAAGGCGATCCGTTCGATCCCGTGCGCAAGCGCATCGAAAGCTCGATGCCCAACCGGCTGCGCTCACGCGGCGCCGACTATCTCGCCTATGCGCTGATCGACGCCATTGTCGACAGTTATTTCCCGCCGATCGAGACCGCCGGCGACTTGGTCGACAGCATCGAGGACCAGATGCTGCGCGCGGCGGACAGGCACCAGATGCGGCGGCTTCACGAGTTGCGGCGCGACGCCAACGTGCTGAAGGGGGTGCTTTGGCCGATGCGCGACGCGCTGGCGACGCTGATCCGCAACGACGTGCCCTACGTCAAGCCCGAGACCAAGATTTTCCTGAACGACACGCTCGATCACTCGCTTCGGCTCATCGAACTGGTCGAAACCCAGCGCGACATGCTAACCGGTCTGATCGAGATGCATCTGTCGCTGAGTCAGGCACGCACCAGCGACGTCATCAGCTATCTGACGATCGTCTCGGTGATCTTCATCCCGCTCACCTTTCTCGCTGGCGTGTGGGGCATGAACTTCGATCCCGAAGCCTCGCCATGGAACATGCCGGAGCTGAAGGCCCAATACGGCTATCCGGCAGCGCTGGTGTTCATGGCCGTTGTCGCGCTCGGGCTTGTCGCCTTCTTCAGATGGAAGAAGTGGCTTTAGCCGAGGCGAAATCTTCGTTTGTGCAGCAAAAAGCCGGCTTGTGAATTGGGCTGGTGTTTTTGCCTGAATTGCCCTATATGCGCCGCAGCATCGTGCAATGCCACGTTGCTTGTACCGGCCCCTGCTGGACGACATCCCGGCCGAGGGCGTCCCGTTTCCTCAAACAGATAAGGAAAAACACGATGTCGATTACTGCCGAGCGCAAGAAGGAATTGATGGGTGAATTCGCAACCGCCAAGGGCGATACCGGGTCTCCGGAAGTCCAGGTGGCCATCCTTTCCGAGCGCATCAAGAACCTGACCGACCATTTCAAGGACCACAAGAAGGATAACCATTCCCGCCGTGGTCTGCTCGCTCTCGTCTCCCAGCGCCGCAGCCTGCTTGATTATCTCAAGCGCAAGGACGACGCGCGCTATCAGACGCTGATCGAGAAGCTCGGTCTGCGCCGCTGACGAATTGACCGGCGGGTTCTTTCGAGAGCCCGCCGGTCGCGCATTGGAGCAGTCCATTGCTCCAATGAAGGAAGTAGAGCGCCGCGCTTCGATTTGGACGCGCACATGGGACGCTCTGAAACTTTGAATTTGCGCAAGGCATTTCCGAGAGCCGCGGTTTTCGGGTCATGCGCAAGGCCAGTCGGATCGATTGGCCAGACCCGGTTTCGATATAGCACAGGGCCATTCGAAACCGCCCATGGACGGTCATGGGGCAGGATTGCAGGACGCTCGCGCGGCACCCGCGCCGGATTTACCCGAGCTTCCCGTTGTCTTGCCCGTGGCTGCCCGAGAAACGAAGCCAAGGGAAAGGGGCACTCGCGCACGATGAAATGGCGCGGCCCTTTCCGCATATGAAGGACAAGACATGTTCAATCACCACAAAGTGGAAATCGAATGGGGCGGCCGTCCGCTCATCCTCGAAACCGGCAAGATTGCGCGCCAGGCTGACGGCGCGGTGCTCGCCACCTACGGCGAAACCAAGGTTCTCGCCACCGTCGTTTCGATGAAGGAACCAAAACCCGGCCTCGATTTCTTCCCGCTGACCGTCAACTACCAGGAAAAGACCTATGCCGCCGGCAAGATCCCGGGCGGCTATTTCAAGCGCGAAGGCCGTCCGAGCGAAAAGGAAACGCTGGTTTCCCGTCTCATCGACCGTCCGATCCGCCCACTCTTCGCTGACGGTTACAAGAACGACACGCAGATCGTTGTCACCGTCGTCCAGCATGATCTCGAAAACGACCCGGACATCCTGTCGATCGTCGCCACCTCGGCGGCTTTGACGCTGTCCGGCGTCCCTTTCATGGGTCCGATCGGCGGCGCCCGCGTCGGCTACATCAACGGCGAATATGTGCTCAATCCGCATGTCGACGAGATGCAGGAATCCAAGCTTGACCTGATCGTCGCCGGCACCTCCGACGCCGTGCTGATGGTCGAGTCCGAAGCCAAGGAACTCGGCGAGGATCTGATGCTCGGCGCCGTCATGTTCGGCCATCGCGGCTTCCAGCCGGTGATCGACGCCATCATCAAGCTGGCAGAAGTCGCCGCCAAGGATCCGCGTGACTTCACCGCGCCGGATTATTCGGCGCTTGAAGCCGAGATGCTGAAGATCGTCGAAGGCGAGCTTCGCGATGCCTACAAGATCACCGACAAGCAGAAGCGCTATGCCGCCGTCGACGCCGTCAAGGCGAAGGTCAAGGCTGCGTTCGCGCCCGCCGAAGGCGAAGAAGCCAAGTATACGTCCGAGCAGATCGGCACCGTGTTCAAGGAGCTCCAGGCCAAGGTTGTGCGCTGGAACATCCTCGACACCGGTTCGCGCATCGACGGCCGCGATCTGAAGACGGTTCGCAAGATCGTCTCCGAAGTCGGCGTCCTGCCGCGCACCCACGGCTCGGCGCTGTTCACCCGCGGCGAGACCCAGGCGCTGGTCGTCGCCACGCTCGGCACCGGCGAGGACGAGCAGTATGTCGATTCGCTGACCGGCATGTACAAGGAAAAGTTCCTCCTTCACTACAACTTCCCTCCCTACTCGGTCGGTGAAACCGGTCGCATGGGTTCGCCCGGCCGCCGCGAAATCGGCCACGGCAAGCTCGCCTGGCGCGCGATCCGCCCGATGCTGCCGACATCGGACCAGTTCCCCTACACGCTGCGCGTCGTCTCGGAGATCACCGAGTCCAACGGCTCGTCGTCGATGGCTACCGTCTGCGGCACCTCGCTGGCGCTGATGGATGCCGGTGTGCCGCTGGCCAAGCCGGTCGCCGGCATCGCTATGGGTCTGATCAAGGAAGGCGAGCGCTTCGCGGTGCTCTCCGACATCCTCGGCGACGAGGACCATCTCGGCGACATGGACTTCAAGGTTGCCGGCACCGCCAACGGCATCACCTCGCTGCAGATGGACATCAAGATCGAGGGCATAACCGAGGAGATCATGAAGATCGCGCTGGATCAGGCCAAGGACGGCCGCCAGCATATCCTCGGCGAAATGGGCCATGCGCTGTCCGGCGCGCGCTCCGAACTCGGCGAATTCGCGCCGCGCATCGAGGTCATGCACATCCCGACCGACAAGATCCGCGACGTGATTGGCTCGGGCGGCAAGGTCATCCGCGAGATCGTCGAAAAGACCGGCGCCAAGATCAACATCGAGGACGACGGCACGGTCAAGATCGCTTCGTCCAACGCCAAGGAGATCGAGGCGGCGAAGAAGTGGATCCACACCATCGTCGCCGAGCCGGAAGTCGGCGAAATCTACGAGGGCACGGTCGTCAAGACCGCCGACTTCGGCGCTTTCGTCAACTTCTTCGGTCCGCGTGACGGCCTCGTCCACATCTCGCAGCTTGCCAATGATCGCGTCGCCAAGACTTCGGACGTCGTCAAGGAAGGCGACAAGGTCTGGGTCAAGCTGATGGGCTTCGATGAGCGCGGCAAGGTCCGCCTGTCGATGAAGGTCGTCGACCAGGCCACCGGCAAGGAAATCGCCCGCGACAAGAAGGCCGACGGCGAAGAAGACGCCGCCTGAGCGATCTGACCGAACAATCGAAACGGGCGCGCCGACAGGTCGCGCCCGCTTTCATTTTCTGGTCAAGCCAGCTGCACTTCGAGATCGAAAAATGTCCGCTGAGCCGCTGAAGACACTGTTCCATCCGTTCGAGGCGGAGGCTGTTTCCTTGCCGCGTAAGGGCGAGCCTGTCCTCTTTCTGGGCGCTGAGCCGGGCTTCCGCCTGCCCGAAGGTTTTGATGCAGCACTGCATCTTGTGCAAGGCTTCCGGCCGCACTTTCGCGCGCTGCAGGCGCCCGGTTTCACCGTCACGCCGCGCCTGGAGGGCGAAGGTTTCGATGCGGCATTGGTGCTTGCCGGCCGCCATCGCGGGCAGAACGAATTGCGCATCGCCGAGGCGATTGAGCGTGTGCGGCCGGGCGGATCGATTGTCGTTGCCGGCGCCAAGGACGATGGCATTGCCAGCCTGCGCAAGCGCATCGACGAGCTTGTGCCGCTCGACGGCCATTTGCCGAAACATCACGGCATCGCCTTCTGGTTTCATCGACCTGCCGATGCTGCGGTCGCGGCAGCGCTTCGCGCTGCCAATCCCGCCCTTCTGGTCGAGGATCGGTTCCGCACCGCACCAGGCATGTTTTCTTTCGATAAGGTCGATGCAGGTTCGAGATTGCTGGTCGACAATCTCCCCGGCGACCTGCGTGGCAGCGTTGCCGATTTCTGCGCCGGCTGGGGCTATGTGGCGGCCGAGGTCGCCGCCCGCTCACCTGGCATGTCGGCGCTTGATCTCTACGAGGCCGAGTTCGATGCGCTGGAGGCGGCGAAATTCAATATCGGCAACACAGCGGCGGAACCCAACTTCTTCTGGATCGATCTTTTGAGCGAGCCGGTCGAGCGGCGCTATGACGCCATCGCCATGAACCCGCCCTTCCATCGCAGCCGGGCGGCCGAGCCCGAGATCGGCGCCGGCATGATCCGCGCCGCGGCAAAGGCGCTGAAGCCGGGCGGTCGGCTGTTCGTGGTGGCGAACCGCCAGCTTCCCTACGAGCCGGTGCTGGCGGCCGCCTTCTCCAGCCATGCCGAGATTGCCCGCGACGGCATGTTCAAGGTTTTCGCGGCGCGCCGCTGAAGGCTGGTTCACGCGGACCAATGCATGTCGCGCAAAAGTGCGCAGCGGTTTTGCGATAACGACATGCATAAACAAGAACTTAAAGCGCGCCGCATGAATCCATTCAAACGCGACGCGCTTTAAGGCATCTTCTGCGGCCGAAATTAAATTACTCTCGTCCGCTGTCGGTCCGCTTCAGCTCGTCGAGCGCCGGCATCGAGACGATGTGGTAGCCGGAATCGACATAGTGGATTTCGCCGGTGACGCCCGACGACAGGTCGGACAGCAGATAGAGCGCGGAACCACCGACTTCGTCGATGGTCACTGTGCGGCGCAGCGGCGAGTTGCGCTGCTGGTAGGAAAACATGTGGCGTGCGTCGGAAATCCCGGCGCCGGCCAGTGTCCGCACCGGTCCGGCGGATATGCCGTTCACCCTGATGCCGCGCGGGCCGTAGTCGTTGGCGAGATAGCGGACGCTGGCTTCAAGCCCGGCCTTGGCGACGCCCATGACGTTGTAGTTCGGCATGACGCGGACGGAACCGGCATAGGTCAGCGTGATCATCGAGCCGCCGTCCTTCATCAGCGCGGCCGCATGACGGGCGACCTCGGTGAAGGAGTAGCAGGAGATGACCATGGTGCGGATGAAATTGTCGCGGCTGGTGTCGGCGTAAAGGCCTTTCAGCTCGTTCTTGTCGGAAAAGCCGATGGCGTGGACGACGAAGTCCAGGCCGCCCCAGGCCTCGCCCAAGGTCTCGAAGGTGGCGGCAACCGATGCGCTGTCCTCGACGTCGCAAGGCACGACCAGCGAGGAGCCTAGCTTGTCGGCGAGCGGCTTGACCCGGCGGCCGAAGGCTTCGCCCTGATAGGTGAAGGCGAGTTCCGCCCCATGTTCGGACAGTTTCCGGGCGATGCCCCAGGCGATCGAATGGTCGTTGGCGACACCCATGACAAGCCCGCGCTTGCCCTTCATCAATCCGTCCATGGTCGGCTGTCCTTATGCGGAATAGCGCTGGAAAATCAGCGTTGCGTTGGTGCCGCCGAAACCGAACGAGTTGGACAGGACGGTGTCGATCCTGGCATCGTCGATGCGCTCTCTCACGATCGGCATACCCTCGAATTCCGGATCGAGCTGCTCGATGTGGGCGCTCTCGCCGATGAAGCCGCCTTGCATCATCAGGATCGAGTAGATCGATTCCTGCACGCCGGCCGCACCCAGCGAGTGGCCGGTCAGCGATTTCGTCGAGGTGATGAACGGCATGTTTTCGCCGAACACCTCGCGGATCGCGCCCATTTCCCTGGAGTCGCCGACCGGCGTCGAGGTGCCGTGCGTGTTGATGTAGTCGACCGGCGAAGAGACGGTCGCCAGCGCCTGCCGCATGCAGCGCACCGCGCCTTCGCCCGAGGGCGCCACCATGTCGAAGCCGTCGGAGGTCGCGCCATAGCCGACGACCTCGGCGTAGATCTTGGCGCCGCGCGCCTTGGCGTGCTCGAGCTCTTCCAGCACCAGCACGCCGGCGCCGCCGGCAATGACGAAGCCGTCGCGATCGACGTCATAGGCGCGCGAGGCAGCCGATGCCCGGTCGTTGAACTTGGAGGACATGGCGCCCATCGCATCGAACAGGTCCGACATCGTCCAGTCGAGGTCCTCATGGCCGCCGGCGAAGACCATGTCCTGCTTGCCCCACTGGATCAGTTCGTAGCCATTGCCGATGCAATGCGCCGAGGTCGAGCAGGCCGAAGAGATCGAATAATTGACGCCGTGGATCTTGAACCAGGTGGCGAGCGTCGCCGAAGCGGTCGACGACATCGCCTTCGGCACCGCGAACGGGCCGATTCGCTTGGGGCTGCCGTTCTTGAGCGTGGTTTCAGCGGCTTCGACGATGGTTCTGGTCGATGGTCCGCCCGATCCCATGACGATGCCGGTGCGCTCATTGGTGATGTCGTTCTCGCCAAGTCCAGCGTCCACGATCGCCTGGTCCATGGCGACATGGTTCCAGGCCGCACCTTGCGACAGGAAGCGCATGGCGCGGCGATCGATCAGCGCCGAGGGGTCGAGCGTCGGCGCTCCCCAGACCTGGCAGCGGAAGCCGTGTTCGGCGAAGGAATCGGAGAAGCTGATGCCGGATCTGGCATCATGCAGCGAGGCCTGCACCTCGTTGGCATTGTTGCCGATCGACGACACGATGCCGAGGCCTGTCACTACGACCCGTCTCATTCGCAACTCCTTCCAGCGCATGAACCCGAAACCTGCCGGACCGAAACCTGCCGGACAAGGATGCGCAAATTAAGTTCTACAGCTTCCTTTGCGCCTCCCGCGGACTCGCCGCGCTGCGCAGGCGCCGGTCAGGCGGCGGCCGATTGCTTGGACAGACCCACCTTGAGATCCGTTGCTGCGTATATGGGTTCGCCATCCGCCTTCAGCCAGCCATCGGCGATACCCAGCACCAGCCGGCCGCGCATCACGCGCTTGAAATCCACGCCATATTCTACCTTCTTGACCGACGGCGTCACCATGCCTTTGAATTTCACTTCGCCGGTCGACAGCGCCATGCCCTTGCCCGGCTCGCCGAGCCAGCCGAGGTAGAATCCCGTCAATTGCCACATGGCGTCGAGGCCCAGGCATCCCGGCATGATCGGGTTGCCGATGAAGTGGCAGGCGAAAAACCACAGGTCCGGCTTGATGTCGAACTCGGCGCGGATGAAGCCCTTGTCGAAGGCGCCGCCGGTCTCGCTGATTTCGGTGATGCGGTCGAACATCAGCATCGGCGGATAGGGGAGCTGGGCGTTTCCAGGTCCGAACAGCTCGCCGCGGGCGCAGGCAAGCAGTTCCTCGTAATCGTAGCTGGATTTCGAAACCGCCATCAGTCTCCGTCCCCAATAATCGTCCGGGCGGTAGCGCGCCCTTGTCGTTGGTTTCCTAACACAATCTATTTCAGGCCGGAAACCGGCGTTTGCGCTTAACCCGCCCGCCTGCCGGGGTCAATGCGCGCTATTGATCGTATTCGGCCGACAGAATATATGTCGGGTTATGTCCAGGTTCGGTCAATGTTGGTTTTTTGCCGTTCTGGGCAGGTCTTGAGGCGAAACTTGAGCTTGGACGGATAGATGGATCTGGGCTGCCGGAAGGAAAATGTCGCTGTGGACAAGCGGGTTCGCGAAGCTGGCCTGAGGCCGACGCGTCAGCGCATTGCGCTGGCCGATCTGCTTTTTGCCAAAGGCGACCGCCATCTGTCGGCCGAGGAACTGCACGAGGAGGCGATCGCCGCCGGCGTGCCGGTATCGCTCGCCACCGTCTACAACGCCCTTCATCAATTCACCCAGGCGGGCCTTCTGCGCATCCTGGCCGTCGAGGGGTCGAAGACCTACTTCGACACCAACACCTCCGATCACCATCATTTCTACATTGAGGGCGAAAACAGGATTTTCGACATCGCCAGCGGTCCTGTCACGGTTTCCAACCTGCCGGAGCCACCGGAGGGGATGGAGATCGCCAATGTCGATATCGTCGTGAGGCTGCGCCCCAAACGCTGCGAGTGATCGGCTCGTCATAAGGCCGCGAGATACCGTCTCGCCTTTAGCAACCTCTGGACCATCAGCCGGCAAGAAGAGGTCAGTCCTTGACCCGTTCGCCCGGATAGGCGCCCCAGACCAGCGACTGGGCGAGCCAGCCGGTGTGGCCATTGAAGGTCATTTCGCACCACTGGCCGTCACAGGACTTGATCGTGCCCATGGCGCCCGGCTCGACGATTGCGACGATGCCGGCGTCCTTTTGCGGGTCGTCGAGCAGGTTGATTCGGGCATCCTTGCCGCGCTGCCAGGGTGCCACGATCGCCGTGCGGCGACCGGAAAGCAGCGACTGGTTGATCCAGCCTTCCGAGCCGTCGGCATCGCGCACACGACGCCAGGTATCGAATTCCTGGATGATCTCCATCGGCAGGCCGGGCTTCATATACATCCAGTCGACGGAATAGTTGACGCCTGGTCCGACGCGGGAGTTGACGCGGCCGGCTTTCAGGCTGACGAAGCGCGGCAGCGGCAGACCGCTCGGCCCGAGCGTGACGCTCTGGGTCGGTGCTGCCGCATTCTGTGCCGCCACATCCGGGGAATAAAGCAGAGCGCCGAGAAATGCTGCGCTGAGGGCCAGGCGGAGCGACGCGAAACCAGACACTTTCGTTCCCTTTCGGCGCCGGCTCATCGGCCCTGGCGCCCCTTTTTCTTTGTCTTCGGCGGAACCTCTTGTTACATGGAGAACTGGCACCGCGACCGGCCTGCAGTTTCGCCTGTCTTGGTTAAAGAGGTCTCAACGAGGTCGGGTTCGAGGAAACAATGGTAGGCAGAAAAAGGCCCCTCGTCGTCATCACGCGCAAGCTGCCCGACCCGGTCGAGACCCGCATGCGTGAGCTGTTCGACGCCCGGCTGAATGTCGAAGACCGGCCGATGACGCAGCCGGAACTGGTCGCGGCGGTCAAGGAAGCCGACGTGCTGGTGCCGACCATAACCGATCAAATCGACGCGGCGCTAATCGCCCAGGCCGGTGACAACCTCAAGCTGATCGCCAATTTCGGCAACGGCGTCGACAAGATCGACGTGTCAGCAGCAGCGAAGAAGGGCATTACCGTCACCAACACGCCGAACGTGCTGACCGAAGATACCGCCGACATGACCATGGCGCTGATGCTGGCGGTGCCGCGGCGGCTGGCGGAAGGCGCCAATGTGCTGACCGGCGACAAGAAATGGGCCGGCTGGTCGCCGACCTGGATGCTCGGCCGGCGTATCTGGGGCAAACGCCTCGGCATTGTCGGCATGGGCCGCATCGGCACCGCCGTCGCCCGGCGAGCCAAGGCCTTTGGCCTGTCGATCCACTATCACAACCGCCATCGCGTGCTTGCCGCGGTCGAGGACGAACTGGAGGCGACCTATTGGGAAAGCCTCGACCAGATGCTTGCCCGCATGGACATCATTTCGGTCAATTGTCCGTCGACGCCGGCGACCTTCCATCTGCTTTCGGCGCGGCGGCTGGCGCTTCTGCAACCGTCCGCTTACATCGTCAACACGGCGCGCGGCGACATCATCGACGAGGACTCTCTGGTCAAGCTGATCCAGGACGGCAAGATCGCCGGCGCCGGGCTCGACGTCTACGAGCATGAGCCGGCGCTGAACAGCAAATTACTGAAGCTCGCCGCCAAGGGCAAGGTCGTGCTGTTGCCGCATATGGGGTCGGCGACGCTCGAAGGCCGCATCGACATGGGCGAGAAGGTGATCATCAACATCCGCGCCTTCTTCGATGGCCATCGGCCGCCGGATCGCGTGCTGCCGCTGCGGACGTGACCGGCTACCATCGTAAGTTAGCGTAGGCTTACGAAAGCACCTTGCGCATGGTGATCGAGGTCGGTCGGTCATAGCCACTGTGCGCCGTCCGTTCCGTTTCGCGAAAGCCGAGGCGGGCAAAGGCCGCGTGATTCGCGGTCAATTCGATCCGCGTCTGAAGCTCGATCGCAGGCTTACCGCGGTTGCGGGCAAAATTCTCGACAGCTTGCATCAGCCGCCTGGCAATGCCTTGTCCCTGAAAGTCCGGTTCGACCGCGAGCTTTCCGACATAGAAATCGTTGGCCCGCTCCAGGACAAAAACGCAGCCGACAATCCTGCCGCCCTTCAGCGCCGCAAAGCCCGTCTCTTGCCGGTCCTTGTCCCGGAGATTTTCGACCGTGAGCCGATGCGTCGAGGATGGCGGATCGATGACGCCATCCATGGCAGCGAAGGCGCGCATAATCAGCGCCAGCACCTCGTCCCAACGGTCGAAATCGGCCGGAAGCTGCGCGACGGAATCCAGGCTGCCCAAAATCTAGCTGCGCCCGTAGCGGATCGTGTCGAAGCGCGCTGCCAACGCATCGTAAAGAAGCAGCCGGCCGACCAGCGGCTCGCCGATGCCGGCGATCAGCTTGATCGCCTCCATGGCCTGCAGCGTGCCGACGACGCCGGTCAGCACGCCGAGCACGCCGGCCACGGCGCAGGATGGCACCAGGCCCGGGGGCGGCGGTTCCGGAAACAGATCGCGATAACTCGGATTCGGCCTGCCATCCGTGCCCGTCTCGAACGGTTTCAGCACGGTCACCGAGCCGTCGAAGCGGCCGACGGCGGCATGGACCAGCGGCCGCTTTTCCGCAGCGCAGGCGTCGGCCACCGCATAACGGGTTTCGAAATTGTCGGAGCCGTCGACGACGATGTCATAACCGGCGACAAGGGCAGGGGCGTTGTCCGCCGTCAGCCTGAGATTGTGCAGTTCCACGGCGACGTTGGGGTTGATGCGGGCGATCGCCGCCTTGGCGCTGTCGGTCTTCGCCATGCCGACAGCGCCGGTGCCGTGGATCACCTGCCTTTGCAGATTCGACAGCGAGACGCTGTCGTCGTCGACGATACCGAGTGTGCCGACGCCGGCTGCGGCAAGATATTCAAGCACCGGCGCTCCCAGCCCGCCGGCGCCGATGACCACGACGCGAGCCCGCTTCAGTCGCTGCTGGCCGGCGCCGCCGATCTCGGGCAGCACGATGTGGCGGGCGTAGCGTTCGAGTTCTTCGTTGGTGAGCGCGGTGGTGATCATCGCCGGACCATATAGCGGTGGATGGTGAATGGTGAATAGTGAATAGTGAATAGTGAGTAATGGGTAATGGGTGGCGGGGGACAGTGGACAGTGGACAGTGGACAGTGGACAGTGAAGTGAGGGCGCTTCTCACTACCATTCACCATTCACCATTCACCATTCACCATTCACCATTCACCGTTCACCATTCACCGAACCGTGCCATGATCGACCGTCAAAAACTGCGCGCGTCCGCTGAGACTGGAAAACAGCGCCGCATCGGTTCCGGTCATGAAAGCTTGGCAATTCAGCTCTTCGAGGATCGAGAACAGCGCGGCGCGTCGGCCCGCGTCGAGATGGGCGGCGATTTCGTCGAGCAGCAGGATCGGCGTCATGCCAGACATCTCGCCGGTCAGCCGGGCGTGCGACAGGACCATGCCGACCAGCAACGCCTTCTGCTCGCCGGTCGAACAGAGTTCGGCCGCCATCGCCTTTGGCCGGTGCCGCACCACGAGATCCGACCGGTGCGGGCCGTCGAGCGTGCGCCCGGCGGCGCGGTCGCGATCGCGGCCTTCGGCAAGAGCGCGGCGGAACCGCTCCTCGACATCGACAGCCGCGGAGGTGCCGACCTCGCTTTCCAGCCCGCCGGACAGGCCGATGTCGGCTTGCGGAAACGGACCGGAGCTTGGCAGCCTGTCGATCATGGCGGTGAGCAGGCGCACCAGTTCGGCACGCGCCGCGGCAATCGCCACACCGGTTTCGGCCATTTGCGTCTCGATCGCATCGAACCAGGCGCCGTCGCGCGAGCCTTCGGCAAGCAGTCGATTACGGCCGCGCATCGCTTTTTCGTAGTCGAGCGCGCGCTGGCCGTGGCCCGGATCGATCGCCAGCACCTGCCGGTCGAGAAAGCGCCGCCGATCTGCGGCCGGTCCGGTGAACAATGCATCCATTGCCGGTGTCAGCCAGACGACGCGCAGCCATTCCAGCATGTCCTCGGCCGAGCGCGCCGCCGCGCCGTTGATCCGCACCCGCCGGCCGCCCTCAGTGGCGTCGCCGCCTGCGATGCCGGTGCCGATCTCGACCGGGCCGTCCGGCCCATCGAGCCGGGCATGGATGGCAAAGCCGCCGTCGCCGCCTTCGCGCGCCAATTCGGCATAAGGCGCACGGCGCAGGCCGCGCCCCGGCGTCAACAGGGAAATCGCCTCCAGCAGATTGGTTTTGCCGGCACCATTGTCACCGGAAAAAACCACCGGGCCGGGATCGAGATCGATCGACAGTGTTGTGTAATTGCGGAAATTGGTAAGCGAAAGCTTACTTATATGAGTCTGCTGATCGCGCTCAGGCTGCTTCGCAACTCCGGTCATGACAGCAAGATGGCCTCGTTCGGGCCTAAAGCGCGCCGCGTTTGACCGGCCTCACGCGAGGCGCTTTAGGTTGTTGTTTTATGCACGTCGTTATCGCAAAACCGCGGCGCACCCTCGGGTCAAGCCCGAGGGCATGCTTTGCGCGACATCAGACCCGCATCGGCATCAGCACGTAGAGCGTGGTTTCGTCGGCCATGTCGTGGATCAGCGTTGGCGAGCCGGCATCCGCCAGCATGAATTTTGCCTCGGTGCCGGTCAACTGGGCGGCGACGTCGAGCAGATATTTGGCGTTGAAGCCGATTTCGATCGCGTCGGACGAATAATCCGCGGCCAGTTCTTCGGTGGCGCTGCCCGAATCCGGATTGTTGACAGCAAGCGTGACCTGGCCTTCTCCAATCGAAAGCTTCACCGCCCGGCCGCGTTCGGACGAAATGGTCGAGACGCGGTCGACGGCGGCGGCGAAACTCTGGCGGTCGATGATCAGTTTCTTGTCGTTGCCGGTCGGGATCACCCGCTGATAGTCCGGGAAGGTGCCGTCGATCAGCTTCGAGGTCAAGACGACGCTGCCGATGGTGAAGCGGATCTTGGTGTCGGACAATTCGGTGGTCACCGCGATATCCGGGTCATCGACGAGCTTTTGCAATTCGCTGACCGTCTTGCGCGGAATGATGATGCCCGGCATGCCTTCCGATCCTGCCGGCGCGTCGATCTCGGCGCGCGCCAGCCGATGGCCGTCGGTCGCTACCGAGCGCAGCTTCAGCTTGCCGTCGGCGTCATGCGTGTGCAGGTAGATGCCGTTCAGGTAGTAGCGGGTCTCTTCGGTGGAGATAGCGAATTGGGTCTTCTCGATCAGGCCCTTGAGCGCGACCGAATCGAGCCGGAAGATATGCGAGAACGATCCGGCCGAAAGCTCCGGGAAATCGGATTGCGGCAGGCATTGGAGGCGAAAGCTCGAGCGGCCCGAGGTCACCGTCATGGCGTTGCCGTCCTCGTCAGTCTTCAGCATGACCTCGGCGCCGTCGGTGAGCTTGCGCACGATGTCGTAGAGCAGGTGCGCCGGAACCGTCGTCGCGCCGCCGCGCTCGACCTTGGCGGGCGTGGCTTCGGTCACTTCCAGGTCGAGGTCGGTCGCCTTCATTTCAAGGGTGGCGCCTTCGGCGCTCAGCAGCACGTTCGACAGGATCGGTATGGTGTTGCGCCGCTCGACCACGCGATGAACGTGGTTGAGCGACTTCAGGAGATTTGACCGTTCCAGGATAACACGCATGACGAAACAGGCTCGCTTGAATGAATGAGCGGGTCTCCGGCAAGCGGCAACCCGCGAAAGGTCTGAACAGGTCAGAATCTCCACAAACTGACAGGAAAAAACCGGTGAACGCAAGCCCGCGCTGACGGTTCGGGCCGGTTACGCGGGCTTTCTTGGGATAAAACCGGCGAAGCCCGCAAGCCAATGCTCGTCGCCCAAAAGTATGCCCTCGGGTCAGGCCCGAGTCAGGCCCGAGGGTGCGCAGCGGTTTTGCGGCAACGACGTGCATAAGGACGAAGATAACGAGCGCGTCGCGGCCATCCAGACGCGACACGCTTTTGTTTTTTTCGGGCCGGTCAGGCCTGATCGTTGATCAGTCTTCTCAGCAATTCGAGCTCCTGCGCCAGCGTGTTGTCGACGCCTGAAAGATCCTCGATCTTGCGCACGGCATGCAGTACCGTCGTGTGATCGCGGCCACCGAAACGCCGGCCGATCTCCGGCAAGGAGCGCGGTGTCATCACCTTCGACAGGTACATGGCGACCTGCCGCGGCTTGACGATGGTGCGGGTGCGCCGGTTGGACAGAAGTTCCGTCTTCGACACATTGTAGTGGCGCGCGACGATGCGCTGGATGTCCTCGATGCGCACCCGCTTCGGCTCGCCCGAACGATAGATGTGGCCGAGGATCTCATCGATGCGGTCGATGGTGATCTGCGGTTCGAACGACTGGCGGAACAGAAGCTGGTTGAACGCACCTTCGAGTTCACGCCCGCTGCCGGTCACCGTGCGGGCGACATGGTTGAGGATCTCCTCCGAAATGTCGAGCGATTGATCGTCGGCCTTGGCGGTGGCAAGGCGCAGCTTGAGCATGCCGATCCGCATGGCGAAATCCGGCGCCGACATTTCGAGCGCGACGCCGCCGTTGAGGCGCGAGCGGACTCGGGGCTCCAGCGATTCCAGTTCCGACGGCGGCCGGTCGGCGGCGACCACCACCTGCTTGGCGCTGTCGAGCAGCATGTTGATCAGATGGCAGAATTCATGCTGGATCGACTTGCCTTGCAGGAACTGCATGTCGTCGATGATGAGGAGGTCGATGTCGCGCAATTGTTCCTTCAGCGTCAGCGCGTTGTTGTCGCGGATCGCGGTGGCAAACCGCCACATGAAATATTCGGCCGTGAGATAGACGACGCGCGATTTCGGATTCTGCTTCAGCGATTCCGCCGCGATCGCCTGCAGCAGGTGCGTCTTGCCCAGCCCCACCGTCGCGTGCAGAAACAGCGGATTGAAGCGCACCGCGCTCGACTGCGATTCCGCCACCGCCTTGGCGGCGGCGAAGGCCACCCGGTTCGACGGTCCTTCGATGAAGGAGCCGAACGTGTAGCGCGGGTCAAGCGGCGAACCGAGCACATTGTGCCGGAACTCGGTCTCGGCAGGCATTCCCGGGCGAGGTGCCGGTACCCGCTCCACCCTGCCGGGGGCCGCTGTTCCCGCGGCCAGCGCCGTTTGCGCCTGCCTGGTCATCTTGCGCGCCGGGGCCACTTCGGGCTCGACGCCGTTGCGCCCCGGGCGGGTAGCGGTGCGCACGACGATCTCGATCTTGAGGATTTCAGGATCCTCGTGTTTCCACAGCTCGGCGATGAGGTCGAGGTAGTGGCCGTTGATCCACGAGCGCAGGAAGGCGGTGGGCACCGAGATGCGGACAATGCCCCGGGACGCCTCGGCGACCTTCATGCGCCCGAACCAGCTCGAATAGACTTCGGTTCCCAGACGCGCCTTCAACTGGGCCTTGACCCGGTCGAACTTTTGTTCCGCGTCGATGGAAGCCGACATAGCGTCCCCTCCGGTTAAGGTCCCAGGGAATGGGAGGTCGCCCGTAAGCTCCCTTTCGATGCCGCTCTGCATGATCGAGTTCCTTGTCCTTTTGTACCTTTTTCCGCCGGGAATGCGCCTCCTGCATCCATGTTTCCGGCGACCGTGTCCTCACAGCGACACCATCGCCGCCGCCGGCAGCTGATGTCGCCTCATTGTCGGGGAACCGGCGCCAGCTCCTCGGAGCCAGCCCGCTTTGGTCATGTCAGGGCAATACAATTCCGCCCGGCGAAACGCCGGCGCGTCATTGATCTGCCATGTACAATTACGCCATTCCCCTACCGTATCGAAAAGGCAAACCAAACCCGTACGCGGAGATGATCCGCGTCATGAATTCTGCCATTTTGTGCTGGCCGATTCAGGCTGGGTTAAGGGCCAACGGCCCGTCCCTCTCGATAGACAGACCTTAGCGAAATCGCTGTGGATAGGGCAAGGCCATGACTAACGGATTTTTAAGGAATGTGGTTAGCGCAAACGTGTTCGGAGCCTGCGTTGCACTGGCTTGTTTTGACAAACCCATTGTGATTCAAACCCTTTTCCGGCGAATGTGAAAAAGGCCGCGTCGCGCGAAATTTTATCAAATAATTTTCTTGACAGGCAATTGTCCCCCATCCCCCGCACCCGATGTGAACAAGCTGTGGATGACCGTCCGCAACCGTTTGAAAAATAAAGGTGATTTTCGACAGTTGATATTTTCGCCGTGAACGCTTTCAGCGGCTGCGCCTGTCAGCCGGCATGTATATGCCGGCAAAGCAATTCGAACTTCGAAATCGTGCGGGGTGTTGCTTGCGGGCTTTCTTTTTAAGTACTTGCCGGCAAACGAAAAAACCCGGCACGAGCGGCCGGGTCTGAAAAGGACAAGTTTAGTAAAGGTATATCAGCCCGGCTATCCGGGTTAGGCCGACAACACCTTGAGGCGCTGGGCCAGGCGCGACACCTTGCGGGATGCCGTATTCTTGTGCACCACGCCCTTGCTCGCGGCGCGCATCAATTCCGGCTCAGCCACCTTGAAAGCAGCCTGCGCGGCCGCCTTGTCGCCCGAGGCGAGCGCCTCTTCGACCTGGCGGATGTAGGTCCGCACGCGCGAGCGGCGGTTCTTGTTGATCGCCGTGCGGCGGGCGATCTTGCGCGTTGCCTTTTTGGCCGAGGAGGTATTGGCCATGATGCCTCTCTTCTGATCTGGTGGGCGCATGCGGGATGCCGCAAGGCGCAAAAAACAAACGGGCAGCCACAGGGCCGCCTCGGTTGGTGCGGCTTATAGTTCAGCTTTTCCGGCGCGTCAACGCTGCTTCGCCTTCTTTTTGGGCCGCTGCTGTCGCTCGCTCCCGGCTGATGTCGTCGCCATCTACCAGTTCGAGAAATTTGGCTACCGGTTCGAGAAATTTGGCTTCCGCTTCTCGACAAAGGCCGCCATGCCTTCCTTCTGGTCATCGAGCGCAAACAGTGAGTGAAACAGCCGGCGCTCGAACCGCAGCCCCTCGGCCAGTGTCGTTTCATAGGCGCGGTTGACGGCCTCTTTCGCCATCATCACCGACGGCAGCGAAAAATCGGCTATCTTGGCCGCCGCCTTCAACGCCTCCTCGAGCAATTCGCCGGCGGGCACGACACGCGACACCAGGCCGCAACGCTCGGCTTCCGCCGCATCCATCATCCGTCCGGTCAGGCACATGTCCATCGCCTTCGACTTGCCGACGAAACGGGTCAGGCGCTGCGATCCGCCCATGCCGGGCATCACGCCGAGCGTGATCTCGGGCTGGCCGAACTTGGCGTTGTCGGCGGCGATGATGAAATCGCACATCATCGCCAGTTCGCAGCCGCCGCCGAGCGCATAGCCGGCCACCGCCGCGATGACAGGCTTGCGCACCCGGGTGAGCTCTTCCCAGCCGATAAAGAAATCCTGCACATAGGCGTCGACAAAGGAGATCGCCTGCATTTCCTTGATGTCGGCACCTGCCGCGAAGGCTTTTTCGGAGCCGGTGATGACCATCGCGCCGATGTCGGCATTCGCGCAGAAGCCGTTCACGGCCGCGACCACGTCCGCCAGGACCTGCGAGTTCAGCGCATTGAGCGCCTTCGGCCGGTTCAGCGTGATCAGCCCGACCTTGCCGCGGGTTTCGACGATAATCGTTTCATAGGCCATGACTGTATCTCCTCACTCGGTCATCTCCTTGCATCAGGCGTCCAACTCACACCCGGCACCTGGCTTACACCCCCACCTAAGTCACAACTGACAGGTCCGGCAATAGAAGGTGGAACGCCCGCTTTGCACGATGCGTTCTATATGGCCGCTGCAGCCGCGCTTGGAGCAGGGCTCGCCCTCGCGATCATAGACCGCGAACGAATGCTGGAAATAGCCCAGCGACCCGTCGGTCTGCACATAGTCGCGCAGCGACGATCCACCGGCGGCGATCGCATCGGCGATCACCGCCCGGATTGCTTCGGCCAGGGCGTCGCGCTGCTGTTTGGCCTTCTTTCCAGGCTTTGCGATGGTGCCCGCCTCGCGCAACGGCGACAGGCCGGCGCGCCACAACGCCTCCGACACATAGATATTGCCGAGCCCGGCGATCAGCCGCTGATCGAGAAGTGCTGCCTTTAGCGGCGATTTCCGGCCTTTCAGCAGCGAGGCGAGCAGCTCGCCGTCCAACGCATTGCCTGTCGGCTCGACGCCAAGCCCCGCCAGCATCGGATGCGTGTCAGGCGCTCCTTCGGAAAACAGCATGAAGCCGAAACGGCGCGGATCGTTGAAGGTCACCCGGGACCGGGCGCCTTGGGGAGAGACGACATGGAAGACGACATGGTCGTGCACCGCGCTTTTCGGGCGCTCATGATAGAACGCGCGCAGCATTTCGCTGCTGTCGGGCATTTCGCCGCCATCGGAGGTTTCGATGCGGAACGAGCCGGACATGCCGAGATGGCAGATCAGCACCGGACCGCCTTCCAGGTGCATCGTCAGGTATTTGGCCCGGCGGCCGAGCGCCGTAATCGTCTTGCCGGTCAGCCTCTCCAAAAAATTCTCGGGAAATGGAAAGCGCAGGTCGGGCCGGCGCGCCTCGACGCGGGCGATGCGGGCGCCTTCCAGAACCGGCTGCAGGCCCCGCCGCACCGTTTCGACCTCAGGCAACTCAGGCATGGCCGCCTATCGCTGTGTAGAAGGAGGTGCCGTGACGGCCGCGTGCCAACCCAAGATGCTCGGCGACGGTTTCACCGATGTCGGCGAACGTCGCTCTCAACCCGATGTCGCCGCCTAAGCCTGGTCCGGCACCGATCACCGGAATGCGTTCGCGCGTATGATCGGTGCCGTGCCAGGTCGGATCGTTGCCATGGTCGGCCGTGAGGATGAGAAGGTCGCCTTCCCTCAGCCGTGCAAGCGCCTCCGGCAGCCGCCGGTCGAAGGCCTCGAGCGCGGCGGCATAGCCGGCAACGTCGCGCCGATGGCCGAACTCGGTGTCGAAATCGACGAAATTGGCGAAGACGAGATCGCCGTCGCCCGTGTCGTCCATCGCGCCGAGCGCCTTGTCGAACATCGCCATGTTGCCGGCGGCCTTGCGCACTTCCGAAATGCCGCGATGGGCGAAGATGTCGCCGATCTTGCCGACCGCGATCACCCGGCTGCCGCGCGCCGTCAGCCGGTCGAGCAGGGTCGGTTCGGGTGGCGGCACCGAATAGTCCCGGCGGTTGTGCGTCCGTTCGAAGCTGGCGGCGGATTCGCCAATGAAAGGCCGTGCGATCACCCGTCCGATGTTCAGCGGATCGACCAGCCTGCGCACCACCTTGCAGAATTCGTAGAGCCGCTCCAGGCCGAAGTGAACTTCATGCGCGGCGATCTGCAGGACGGAGTCGACCGAAGTGTAGCAGATCGGCTTGCTGGTGCGGACATGCTCCTCGCCGTACCGCTCGATGATCTCGGTGCCCGGAGCATGGCAATTGCCGAGAATGCCCGGCACCTTTCCTTCGCGAATGATCGCTTCGGTCAGGTCGGCTGGAAAGGCGGGAACCGTGTCCGGGAAATAGCCCCAGTCGAAGCGGACCGGCAAGGCGGCGATTTCCCAATGGCCTGACGGCGTGTCCTTGCCGCTGGAAATCTCCTGCGCCGCGCCGTGGAAGGCGGAGGCAAGCAGGCCGCCGCTGTCGAAGCAGAATCCTGTCGCGGTTTTCGCCGCGTGCGCCAGGCCGAGCGAGAGCATGTTGGGTACGAAAAGCGGGCCTTTGCGCAGCCCCTCGCGATCCGCCCGGCCATCCGCGCAGGCTCGAGCGATGTGTCCGAACGTGTTGGAACCGGTGTCGCCATAGCGCTCGGCGTCGGCCGCGCCGCCGATGCCGAAGGAATCGAGAACAAAAAGGAAGGCGCGCGCCATTGCAGGGGATCATTATTATCGTTTGTCTGTCCGCCCAGACATAGGCGGCCGCGCCGCCATTGGCAATTCGGAACCAGACGGCTGTGTGCACATCCGGGCGCGATGGTGGAATTGTCGCCGGCATCGGCGTGGATCGACGGAAACGAGAGGGAACTCACATGCGACATGCAAGGCATCCCGCGGCTATCGAGCGCCTGGTGTCAGGCCGATAGCAATGGCGATCGGGCGCCGTCGTTCAGCAGGTGTCGCAGGTAATCGTCGGGCTCCTGCGGGGCCTGAGATAATAAGTTTCGCCCATCGATATCGAGTTGAAAGCCGAACTGAAGCCAAGCCGCTTTTCACTATCCGCCGACCAGGTGATGATCGGCTCGTATGCCAGATTGCTTTCGACGCGAACGAGAAACGTGCCCTTGACCCCAAGCTGCGGTGGAACCGTGGTGATGGATTCCTTGGCGGCGCCGGCGCTGAAGGCGTCGCCGACCATCTTGCGTGACCAGGCGACCAGCACCCGCGGCGTCGGTTCGTTCGTCACCTGGATCGCGGTGATGATGATTTCCGGGTCCGATCGGTTGTACGGCTGAAGGGTGGAGTTGCCGATCTGCATGATCGCATCGAGTTCGGCCGGCGTGACGGTCTGCTGCTGGGTGACGAGATCCGCCACCATGCTGCCGATGCGACTGACCTTCTTGTTGGTCTCGATGGCTTGCGAGGCTTCCATGGTCAAGAAGTACATCATCAGCAGGACGGGCACGATGAAGGCAAACTCAACCGCCGCGACACCGCGGCGATCACGGCAGAACCGTATGGCTTTCGAGCATATCCCAGCGGTCCTCATTTGTGCCCCCGCACGCCCCATGCTATCGTCCTTTCCCACGCAGCGGTTTGCATTTTCAGTCGTCGAACGGCTCGTTCTTCCAGGTCATCGATGCGAAATGCAGCGTGTTGCCGTCTTTCAGATTGGCCATCGACTTGGCCATGAAATCGGTCATGACGGGCCATTTGTAAAAAACCCGCAGCATGTTTATTGATTCAGCCAAGCCCGGGGATACCGTAAAAGTCGAGGGGGTCGTGCCGGTCAACGCGATTTCGCCGTCTTGGATATTGAAGCCTGCCTGGGCTGCGGCGGCGAAGCTCGTATACGCGCGCAGATCCACCTCCAATCCCGGGCAGTCCTTGGCGACCATGATCTCCAGCCGGCTGCAGATCATGGACTTCAGCGTCGCCTCGGTCAGGTTGGCCTGCCTTATCTGGCCAGTCCGCAGCTGGCGCGCGACATCGTCGGTGATATTGGCCATCACCTCTTGCCCGGCAAATGAAATGCAGCTCTCCAGTATGGCAAAGACGAGGAGCGCAAATGGCACCGCAAGCATCGCGAACTCCAAAGCGGTGCTGCCGTGCCGGTCGCCAAGGAAGCGCGCTGAAAGGCTTGATTGTCCTGCTTTGCTCATGTCCCGTGCCTGCCGATCCCTTAGGGGGTGTCGGGCAACATTAGCGCAAACCCATTGAAGTGCGGTTTTGATGATCGTTAAATTCGAAGGGGAGGTTTTAACAGGCCGATAACCGAAGCGGCCTTTTTCAGCGAGACGAAACGGTCGGGTCGCTTACTGGCCGGCGCTCATCTCGGCTTCCGAGGTCTTCTCCGCCTCGCTTTTATATGAGCTTTCGCAATACGGCGTGCACGACATGGTCTGTATTTCGGCGCGTCGATAGATGCGCACCGAGGATGCGTCCTGTCGCACGACGGTGATCTGCTCGTCGACGATCGGACGGCCCTCCTGATCGAGGACGACGAGATTGGTGACGCCGAAGCCCTTGCCCGTCAGTACGATCGTCGAAGCATCCTGCACCGAGGCGTCGGCGATCGCCGGATTGCCGACGACGATCGTATCGGCGGCGCGCGACAATTTGACGATCTTCGCCTGGTTCATGGTGACCTCGATGCCGGCGCCGGCCTTGGCCGTCACGACGAAGGCGGTGGCGGCAAGCAGCGCGGCAATCGGAAAGGACGATCTCGGCCCGGTCATTGAAGCGCTCCACGGCGGCAATTTGCTCAACGGAACATGAACGAGATTGGTGAAGCAAGGGTTAAGCGGAGGGGAGCCGTGATGATGTCGGGTCGGCAGTTTGATCGCCTGGAGCGGCCCGCCCTCTCCTGGTTCCTCTGCACAGGGAATTAGGTTCTTTGACTGACGGTCGCGCTGCCGGCCGGCCTGCAGCCGCCATGTCTGACGCTGGGGATTAGGTAAAGGGGCGTCAACCGTTGACGACGAGCAGTCCGGCGATGATCAGCGCGGCACCGAGCCCGTAGCGCAGGCTGAGTTGTTCGCCGAGCAGCGACCAGGCGAGCAGCGGCACGGCGCAAAAGGTCAGCGCCATGAACGGATAGGCGACCGTCAGCGGAACAGATTTCAGCACATAGATCCAGACGATGGTGCCAAAGCCGTATATGGCGAAGGCGGCGATCAGGTAAGGGTCGGCGAACAGCGCGAGCACACTCGGAACGTCCGTGCCGCCGGCCCGCGCGCTGGTCAGTTTGAACAGCACCTGACCCGCCGAGATCAGCAGAGGCGTCAGCACGAGCCCTGCGAGAACGGGAAACGAATAGACTCCCACGGCTTCAGGCTTCCAGCCGGTCTTCAGAGTAATAGATATCGCGGCCGATATCCACGCACGCATGATTCCGCGGCACCGGATGCACGGCCCGCAGGAAGGAATGCGTGTAGGGGAAGAAGTTGAAATGCGGGTTGAACGAATAGCGGTATTCGCGCTCGCGCGGCACGACGATGATCAGGCGCGTGCGGCAGATGCGGCGCAGTTCGGCGATCGCCTGCCGGTATTCCAGAACGTGTTCGATGACATGCGTGCAAATGACCGTGTCGAAGGCCGCATCTGGAAAGGGCAGATATTCTATACGAGCGGCAACGTAGTCGACGCCGGGGATCGCCGCCGCGTCCGCCACCACGAAGTCGACGCCGGTATAATGGCCGGCGCCATCCCGCGCCTCGCGGATGCGCTTGATCAATACGCCGGTGCCGCAGCCGACATCGCAGACGCTGTCGCCGACCGTGTCGGCGATGATGCGCTCGATGCAGGCTTCGGAATTGTCCGTGCCCTCATGCACGCGCGGATGCTCGCGATAGAGCGTTTCGTATTCATCGGCCGTCAGGAACGGCGCACGCTCACGGAAGGCCGCAAGCCGGGTGATGTGGCTGCCCCAGGCCATACTGGCGACGCCCCGGAACAGGGCGGAGTCCCGCACGATCGGCGGCAGCACATCCTCGAGGACGAAGCGGATGCGGTTTGTGGTTTCTCTATTCACGGGTGCGGCTCCGATGGTGGACGTCAGGCTACGTCGCGGCGGTTGGCGCGGATGATCGCGTCGGGTTTGCCCGCGCCGAAAGTCGGAAGGGAGAGATAAAAGATACGCTTCTGTTCCGCCCGGCCGCGCGACACCGAGTCGAGAATGAGCCCGGTCACGGCCATCAGTACCGAGAGCAGCAGCAAGCCGATGGACAGCACCCAGGTCGGCATGCGCGGGACCAGGCCGGTCTCGAAATATTCGACCAACACCGGCGCCATCAGGATCAGGCTGGCAACCAGGAGTACGGCGGCGATGGCTCCGAAGAAACGGAAAGGCTGTGTCTCCTTCATCAGCATCGCGAACATCAGCAGGATTTTGGCGCCATCGCGGACGGTGGACAGTTTCGACGACGACCCTTCCGGCCGGCGGCCATAGTCGAGCAGGATTTCGACGACCGGCAGTTTGAGCTGCGAGGCGTGGACGGATATTTCTGTCTCGATCTCGAATCCGCCGGAGACGGCCGGAAAGCTCTTCACAAAACGTCGCGTAAAAGCGCGATAGCCGGAGAAGATATCGGTAAAGTCGCGTCCGAAAAGGCGTTTGTAGAGGCTGTTGAAGATGCGGTTTCCGAAGGCATGTCCGGATCGGCCAGCATCCGCGGTCACGCCGCGACGCGTGCCGACCACCATGTCGCAGCGCTCGGTGATCAGCGTGTTGATGAGAAGCGGCGTGTCTTCCGGCGCATAGGTGCCGTCGCCATCGGCCATGAGATAGATATCGGCGTCTATATCGGCGAACATGCGCCGTACGACATTGCCTTTTCCTTGCCGCGCTTCGCGGATCACGATGGCGCCGGCGGAGCGCGCCTTGAGCGCGGTGAGATCGCGCGAATTGTTGTCGTAGACGTAGACTGTTGCGGCCGGCAGCGTCTCGCGAAAGCGACGCACGACGTCGCCAATGGTTTGTTCCTCATTGTAGCAAGGAATCAGGATCGCGATTGTCAGGTCGGGACGCGTGCTGTGTGGCATCGTGGAACTCCGGCGGGGTGGAATGGGCCGCGACCGGTCCGCGTCCGCTCCGCACCTGGAGGTTTACTATTTATTGAAGCCGTTAAGGCTAGGTTTAAGTTGGGACGAATTCACCGGAACCATCGACATGTCCAACGCCACCACGCTCGCTATCGCGCGGCCGTCGCGTCTTGAAGGTTGGAAGGCCGACCTCGCCGCGAGCCTGCTCGCGGCGCTGGTGATGGTCTGTGCGCAGGCCGCGACCGGTTTCCCAACATTGTTCGATTCTGGCGGCGATAACGACAGCATGATGCGGCTGGCGCAGATCCGCGACTGGCTGGGCGGACAATCGTGGTTCGACCTCCACCAGTACCGCATGGGGCCGGACGGCGGCTTCGTCATGCACTGGTCGCGCATCGTCGATGTGCCGATCGCGGCGATCGTTTTGGCAGTGGCGGCGCTGACCGGCAGCATGGCCGCGGGCGAGGTGGTTGCCGAGATACTTTGGCCGGCCTTGCTCAGCATCGCGGCGCTGTTTCTCATCGTCCGGGCGGCGCGGTTGCTGGCCGGTCCGCACACAATGCTTCCGGCGCTGGTGATCGGCGCCATAACGCTGAATGCCATGGGCCTGTTTACCGCGCGGGCGCTGGACCATCACAACCTCCAGGTCGTGTTCGCCCTGGCCATGGTGACGCTGCTGCTGGCGCCCGGATGGCGCAGGGCAGCGGGCAGCGGCGTTTGCGCTGCCCTGATGCTGGCGATCGGCATGGAGACCGCGCCTTATGTCGCGGTGGCAGGCGCTTGCGTGGCGGCGGCGCTGTTGTTTTCACGCAAGGACGGTCCCGGCGATGCGATCGGTTTCGGCCTTGGCTTCGCCGGCGCGGCCGCTCTCGCGCTCGTTGCGACCGTGCCGCCATCGTCATGGTGGATCGCGCAGTGCGACGCCTATTCGGCACGGCTGGCTGTGGTCGCCCTGCTGGGCGGGCTTGGGCTTGCCGCCACTGCCACCGTCACTATTTCGAAGGGGATGCCGGCGCGGCTTGCCGGTCTCCTGATCCTGGTGATCGCCGTCGGCGCCGCCGCGATCCTGATCGCCCCGCAATGCTTGGGCGACCCTTTTGTCGGACTCGATCCAAGGATGCGCGATTTTTGGCTGAATTCTGTGGCCGAGGCGCAACCGCTATGGAACATAGTCGCGTTGCAACCCGAGAATGTCGCCCAGAATTATGCGACGCCGGCCATTGCTGTGGGGATACTTGTCACGGCGACGCTGCGGCACGGCGTGCGACGGCCTGAAGTGATGCTTCTCGGCTTCCTGGTGGCAGCCACCGCCGTCAGCGTCTGGCAGATACGCGGTACGAGTTTCTCGCTGCCGTTCGCCATCATCCCGCTAGCCGCAATGGTGGCGGCCGCGAGGCGCGATGCGCAGGGGCGCACCGCCAAGGCGACGCTCAAAATGGTCTTCGCCTGGCTGATTTCGCTGACGCTGGTATGGAGCGCCGGTTCGCATGCGATCGCCAATGCCATCGCGCCGAAGCAGAACGCTGGCGCCACAACCGCCGGCAAGGGCAAACTGTCCTGTACCGCCGATGCAACTTATGCCTTGCTGGCCCAACAGCCGCCGACCACGGTGCTGACGATCTCGAACCTTGGCGCACCGATGATCGCGACGACGCCTCACCGGGTTCTCGCAGGGCCTTATCACCGCAACAATGCTGGCAATATCGCGGTGCTCGATGCCTTCATGGGAACGCCTGATCAGGCGCATGCAGTCATGCGACGCGAGAAGATCGGACTGCTCGCCTTCTGTCCCGGAAATGACGAGACCGGGTCGCTGGTGGATTGGGCGCCCAACGGCCTGATGGCGGATATCGTCAAGGGGGACGCTCCGTCCTGGCTTGAGCCGATATCGGAGACGCTGGACCAGCCACTCGTCCTCTACCGGGTTCACTGAACCGGCAGCCGCGCGCCAATCGAACGATCATCGATTCGGCAAGTGGTGCCGATACGTTTCATCAATGTTTTGCTGCCACGATCATCCCGTATTTTGCGCGCACACAGGAATTTTGATGCAGCCGTCCTTCGCTCACGGCCCGGACCGCAGCGAAGGTCCACAGCACTTTCAGCGGCGAATCTCAGTGGCAATCGCAAACCTCCAGGATTAGCCGAAACACCCCTCCCTTCGTCATCCCAGGGCGGAGCAGGAGCGAAGCGACGTCGCGGAGACCCTGGGATCCATGCCGTTACCTCAGCCGAGGAATGCAACGGCCCAGGATAAATGTAGCGATCCTTCGCGCCCCCCTCTGTCCTGCCGGGCATCTCCCCCACGAGGGGGGAGATCGGCAGCTTCGCTGACCGCGCCTTTTTATCAACGTTGGACATTGGCGAAAGCCGCCATGACGGCCGATCTTCCCCCAAGTGGGGGAGATGTCCGGCAGGACAGAGGGGGGCGCCTCGCTCCGCCATCAACGGTTCTGCACCGTCGCCAAGTTGCGCCTTTCGCAGCCTGCCGCGCCTGTCGGGTCCATAGGCGTCACTTAGTCTGCGGTTAACCACGCAATGTCATCGAAGCCGGAAAGGAATCGGTAAGGCTGTTTATTAAGTCGATCGAAAGAGCTTCTCGATAGATTGTCAGCATCCGATCAACCAACAGAGAAGTTGACGGAAGTGCTGTAACACCTGGAGTAGGAGCTCTCGAATGTCTAATCTTATTGCACGTTTTGTGAAAGACGAATCCGGCGCGACCGCTATCGAATACGGTCTAATCGCCGCTCTCATCGCGCTCGCCATCATGGTCGGCGCCGGCCAGCTCGGCACTGCCCTGAACACCAAGTTCAACGTGATCGGAAACGCGGTGACCAACGCCCCCGTCGCCCCCTAACTGCGTTCAGCTGTTTCCAGATAAGGGCCGCCGCACTGGCGGCCCTTATCTAATCGTATCGGACCATTTGAAATTTCGGCCTCACCAATCGTTAATCGGACATGCCTAGGCTGGGGCCAGGCACAGTTCGACCACAGGCGCCGCGCCCATGCTTGAAGCCCTGATCTTCGTTGTCTTTCCGTTCTGCATGCTTTTCGCCGCGATCTCCGACATGCTGTCGATGACGATCGCCAATCGCGTGCCGGTGCTGCTTGTCGCCGTCTTCGCCCTGGTCGCGCCGCTGACTGGCATGGACTGGGCAAGCTATGGCTGGCATTTTGCCGCCGGCGGCCTGGTCCTCGCCGTGACCTTCGGGCTGTTCGCGCTCGGCGGCATGGGCGGCGGCGACGCCAAGCTGCTGGCCGCCAGCGCCGTCTGGATGGGGCTGAACATCCACCTCGTCGAATACCTCCTGGTTTCGACCGTCATCGGTGGCCTGCTGACGCTCGCCATCCTCGTCTATCGGAAATCGCCGCTTGCGGCCGTCACAAGCCACAATCCGTTTTTACGCCATTTCGCCGACGAGACATCAGGCGTTCCCTATGGCATTGCGCTTGGCATTGGCGGCCTGCTCACCTTTCCGGCTTCCCCGTTGATGGCATGGGCGCTCGCAAGCCTGACGGCCTGATTCTTCCCGCGTCAGGCCTGCCTTTCACATTCGATTTGGCGTTTAAACAGGCGGCTTTGGCCGCCTTTTTTGCGGTCCGGACCGATGCCTCAAATTTATGTAAACCTTAAATTAATCACGATCGTAAGTATTAAATTAACCTTGTTTTGACGATTGCCGCTGCATGGTCCGGCTTGGCTAGTTTGTTTGCCAAGGACGAGGTTCGGACAGATGCCAGCATCCCGACTGATCATTCTGGGCGTGGCGGTCGCCGCGGCGGGTGGCGCAGGATATGTCGCAAAAAACATGGTGGCGACGCCGCCGCCTCAAATCGTCGATTCCGGCCCCCAGGCGCCGGCAATCGCGCTGCAGGACGTGCTTGTCCTGTCCGGCGACGTTCCGATGGGCAGTCCGCTGGAGAACAACATCAGTTGGCAGTCCTGGCCGGCCGACGGCATCAACGCGAATTTCATAACCCGCGCCGCGGAGCCCGATGCGCTGGAGAAGCTGAAAGGCGGCGTCGCCCGTGTGGCGATGTATGCCGGTGAGCCGTTGCGGCGCTCCAAGCTGATCGGCGAGGGACAGAGCTTCATGTCGTCGATCCTGCCCTCCGGCATGCGGGCCGTCGCCACAGCCGTATCGGCCGACACGTCGGCCGGCGGCTTCATTCTTCCCAATGATTTCGTCGACGTCATCATGACCCGCAGGGCCGATCCGGCAGCCGGCGGCAGCGGCTTTACCACCGAGACCATCCTCAAGAACATTCGCGTCCTGGCGATCGACCAGACCATCCAGGAGGACGAGGAAGGCAAGCGGACCAGGGTCGGCCAGACCGCGACGCTGGAACTGACACCGCAGCAGGCGGAAATCATCACCGTCGCCCAGCAGATGGCGGATCGCCTGACATTGGCGCTGCGGTCGATCACCGACACCCAGGAGAAGAATCTGGGCGAGGCCGACTATCTCGTTTCCGGCAATGGCCGGCGCGGAACAGTGCGCCTGATCAAGTCGGGCGAAGTTTCCGAAGTGGGAGCAAGGCAATGAGGTTAAACGCTCCGGTCACACTGGCTGCGGCTCTCGGCCTGTTCCTGCTTGGAACGAATGCACATGGCCTCATCGAGGCGAATGCGGCAGGCGCCGAGGTGTCGGCTTCGACCGCCACCCAGCGCGTCAAGCTCGGTCTCAACAAATCGGTGGTCATCGACCTGCCGAGCGATGCCTACGATATTCTCGTCGCCAACCCGGCGGTCGCCGATGCGGTGACCCGCACCGCCAGGCGCATCTATCTCTTCGGAAAGGCGGTCGGCGACACCAACATCTTCGTCTTCGGCCCTAATGGCGAACAGATTGTCAGCCTCGACCTGGCGGTCGAACGCGACGTCGCCGGACTGGAAGACTATATCAGGCGCTTCATACCGTCATCGAGCATCACGGTCGAATTGCTGAACGACAACGTCGTCCTGACCGGAACCGTGGACACTCCGCTGGATGCCAAGCGCGCGGAACAGCTGGCCACCATCTTCGTGTCCGGCGGTGAAGCGACCACGGGACAGTATTCGCAGACCGCCTCCGGCGGCTCGGCCGAAGCCGGTGTCGACATCGACAATCCGGATTCCGAGCGTCGCGTCAGCCAGATCGTCAACCTGCTGCAGATCATCGGCGACGACCAGGTGACGCTGAAAGTGACGGTGGCCGAGGTCAGCCGCTCGGTGATGAAGCAGCTCGGCGTCAACCTGATCGGCAGCGGCAGCAGCAACGGCATCAGTTGGGCCGCGGTAAGCGACAATTTCACCGGCCTGGGCAAGTCGCTGTCGAACTCTGGCCTGGCTATCGGCACCTCGACGCTCGACGCCTACATCAACGCCATGGAACAGTCAGGCGTCATGAAAACCCTGGCCGAGCCGACGTTGACAGCCGTATCCGGCGAGAAGGCGACCTTCAAGGTCGGCGGCGAGTACAATATGGTGACCGGCGTTTCCCAAGCTGTGTCCGACGATAACCAGACCGGTGTGAAGACGTATGACATCGAGAAGCTCGAATACGGCATTGGCCTGGAATTCCAGCCGGTGGTGCTGTCTCCCGGCCGCATCAGCCTGAAGGTCAGGACGTCGGTTTCCGAGCCGACGACCGAGGCATCGGTATCCTTGTCCGAGGGTGTAACAAGCCCCGGCACGAACGTCCTGTCGCTCCGTAAACGCTTGGCCGACACCACGGTGGAGCTGCCTTCCGGCGGCTCGATGATGATCGCCGGCCTGGTACGGGATGACATCAGGCAAGCCGTCAACGGCCTGCCTGGGCTGACCAAGATTCCGGTGCTCGGCACGCTGTTCCGCAGCCGGGATTTCGTCCGCAACGAGACCGAGCTGGTCATCATCATTACGCCCTATCTGGTGAAGCCGGTGACGCGCAACGCCCTTGCCAAGCCGGACGACAATTTCAACGCCGCCAGCGATGGCGCCGGCATGTTCCTTGGCCGTGTCAATCGCGTCTACGGCACCATGCAGACCGACAAGCCCAACGGCCGTTACCACGGCGTCGTCGGCTTCATCTACAAGTAAGGGGGAAGCGGACATGTCTCGGTCAGCATTGAAGCCAAGGACAATCATCGCAGCGATGCGGTCCGGCCGGTCGCGGATCAGCCAGCCGGTCGTTCCGCTCCTGGCGGTTGCGGTCGCCGCATTGCTGGCGGGCTGCGCCAACCGGGACAGCATCACGGTCGGCGCTGTTCCGGACGACTATCGCACCAACCATCCGATCGTCATTGCCGAGAAAAACCAGAAGATCGACCTTCCGGTCGGCGCCGGCGATCGCGGCATGACCGGGTCGCAGCGCGACACGCTTCTCGGCTTCCTGGATGGCTATGACAAGAGCGCCGCTCCGACCTTGACGATCTCGATCCCGAGCGGTTCGGCGAACGAGATCGCCGCGACCGCGGCCGGTCGCGATTTCGCCAGGCTTGCGATTGCCAGTGGCATCAGCCGCAGCCGGATCGTCATCACCACCTACCAGTCGGCTTCGCCCGAAGCGTCCGCGCCGATCCGCGTCGCCTATGTCACGGTGAAGGCGCAGACCGGCAGATGCGGACGCTGGCCCGAAGACCTGCTGCAGACCTCGGAAAACAAGCACTATGCCGATTTCGGCTGCTCGTATCAGAACAATCTTGCCGCCCAGATCGCAAACCCTACCGATCTGCTCGGGCCCCGCAAGCAATCCGTTATCGACGCAGAAAATCGCAGCGGGGTGATCGACGTCTACCGCGAGCGAGGCATTTCGGACGAGTTCCTCGGCAATTCGGAAGTCGAGTATTGAGCTTGAGCCGCGCCAGTCACGGGAAGACAAGTCACGGAAAGAAATGACAATGAGCAATCTTGCCTACGACACGGGGTTAGACGGCGGCGAAAGCTCGCAGCAGGATGTCGCCGCCATGCAGGCGCTGCGGCCGATTCCGCGCATCTCGATCCAGGCATTTTGCGAGACCGAGGGCGTTGCCAATCCGATCGAGCGCGCCGGCGAGGATCGCCGCATGGCCAAGGCCCATCTGAAGGTCCATATGGGCGGCATCGCCACCGCCATCGAGTTCTACCAATCGGCGCCGACGCCGAACCTGATCCTGCTGGAATCGCGCAGCGAGCCGAAGCAATTGCTCGAGCAGCTCACGCAGCTCTCCGAATACTGCGATCCGACCTCGAAGGTCGTGGTCATCGGCCACTACAACGATGTCGGGCTCTATCGCGAGCTCATCCGCTCCGGCATTTCCGAATATGTCATCGCGCCGGTATCGATGGCCGATATCGTCAGCGTGATTTCGACGATTTTCGTTGATCCGGAAGCCGAGCCGATCGGCCGCTCGATCGCCTTCATCGGCGCCAAGGGTGGCGTCGGCTCCTCGACCATTGCCCATAATGTGGCCTGGGCGATGTCGTCGCTGTTCAAGTCGGAAGTGGTTGTCGCCGACCTCGACCTGGCTTTCGGAACCGCCAACATCAATTTCGATCAGGATCCGGCGCAAGGCATTGCCGAAGCCGTTTTCTCACCGGAGCGCCTCGACGAGGTCTATCTCGATCGGCTGCTTGCCCAGTGCGCCGAGCACCTGTCGCTGCTTGCAGCGCCTTCAACGCTCGATCGGGTCTACGATTTCGACCCGGAGGCTTTCACCCAGCTTATCGACACGGCGCAGCGCAGCGTGCCGCTGCTGGTGCTCGATGTTCCGCACGTCTGGACGGGCTGGACGAAGAACATACTGGTCAAAGCCGACGAGATCGTGATCACGGCGACGCCGGAGCTGGCCAATCTGCGCAACACCAAGAATCTGGCCGACATGTTCAAGCGGCTTCGCCCGAACGATCCGCCGCCGAAGCTGATCATCAACCAGGCCGGAGTGCCGAAGCGCCCGGAGATTTCGTCGTCCGACTTCGCCGATTCGCTCGGCCTGTCGCCGATGTCGGTCATTGCTTTCGAGCCGCTGCTGTTCGGAAACGCCGCCAACAACGGGCGCATGCTCGGCGAAATGGATGCCAGGAACCCGGTTGTCGGCATTATCAACGAGATTGCGCATGTGCTGACCGGGCGCAGCGAAATCAAGGCAAGAAAGAAAGCGGGCCTCGGCAATCTCCTTGGCAAGCTCTCGCGCGGCAAGAAGTGATGCTTCCGGAGCGGAATTGGTAATCGATCATGTTTGGTAAAAGAGGCAGCGACGACGGCAGCCGGTTCACCCCGGAATTCCGTCAGCCGGCACCTGCGCCTGCCGCGCCGGCGGCAAAACCTGCGGAAACGGCGGTTCTCGCCAAACCCGCACCGCCGCCGTCATCCGGCACGCCTGGCGCGTCTGCCGCGCCGCCCGCACGCCGTGCGGTCGAGGCGCCGCCATTGGCGCCGGAGCCGAAAAAGCTCCAGCGCCAAAAGAGCGAAACCTATTACGACACCAAGAGCCAGGTCTTTGCCGCGCTCATCGACACCATCGACCTGTCGCAGCTCGCCAAGCTCGATCCCGAAAGCGCGCGCGAGGAAATCCGCGACATCGTCAACGACATCATCGC
Source organism: Mesorhizobium sp. WSM4829 (assembly GCF_055811475.1). Classification (NCBI taxonomy): domain Bacteria; kingdom Pseudomonadati; phylum Pseudomonadota; class Alphaproteobacteria; order Hyphomicrobiales; family Phyllobacteriaceae; genus Mesorhizobium; species Mesorhizobium sp. WSM4829. The sequence goes on from NZ_JBVVQJ010000038.1 coordinate 60,646, forward strand.
GATCAAGAATTTCGCGATGTCGATCGCCGAGCAGGAAGAACTGCTCGAGGACATCTGCAATGACGTGCTTGGTTACGGGCCACTGGAGCCGTTGCTCGCTCGCGACGACATCGCCGACATCATGGTCAACGGCTCCAAGGACGTCTATATCGAGGTCAACGGCAAGGTCGAGCAGACCGGCATCCGTTTTCGCGATAACCAGCAGCTCCTCAACATCTGTCAGCGCATCGTCAGCCAGGTTGGCCGCCGCGTCGATGAATCGAGCCCGATCTGCGACGCGCGCCTTCCCGACGGCTCCCGCGTCAACGTCATCGCGCCGCCGCTCGCCATCGACGGCGCCGCTCTCACCATCCGCAAGTTCAAGAAGGACAAGCTGACACTCGACCAGTTGGTCAAGTTCGGCGCCATTTCGCCGCCCGGCGCCGAGATTCTCAAGATCATTGGCCGCGTCCGCTGCAACATCGTCATTTCAGGCGGTACCGGTTCGGGCAAGACGACGCTGCTCAATTGCCTGACCAACTATATCGACCGCGATGAGCGCGTCATCACCTGCGAGGACTCGGCCGAGCTGCAACTGCAGCAGCCGCATGTCGTGCGTCTGGAAACCCGCCCGCCCAACCTCGAGGGCGAGGGCGAGGTGACCATGCGCGATCTGGTCAAGAACTGCCTGCGCATGCGGCCCGAGCGCATCATCGTCGGCGAAGTGCGCGGACCTGAAGTGTTCGATCTTCTGCAAGCGATGAACACCGGCCATGACGGCTCGATGGGCACGATCCACTCGAACAGCCCGCGCGAATGCCTGAACCGTATCGAATCGATGATCGCGATGGGCGGTTACACGCTGCCGCAGAAAACCGTGCGTGAAATCGTGGTCGGTTCCGTCGACGTGATCATCCAGGCCGCACGCCTGCGCGACGGATCGCGGCGCATCACCCACATCACCGAGGTGATCGGAATGGAGGGCGACGTCATCATCACGCAGGACATCGTTCTCTACAACATCAAAGGCGAGGACGCGAACGGCAGGCTGCTGGGCGAGCACGTTTCGACAGGCATCGGTCGTCCGCATTTCTGGGAGCGCGCCCGCTACTATGGCGAGGAACAGCGCCTCGCCAATGCGCTCGAGGCGATGGAGAAACGCGCTGACTGATCCATTTGGAGGCGTAGGGGCCAGGGCCGATGTTTGGAATTGACGGCACCGTGTTGGCATTTATCGTGCTCGCCGGCTTCAGCGCCGGCGCGGTCGCCTATGCTTTTCTGTTCAACCGGATCAGCACCGAAAAGCAGGTCGGCAGGCGGCTTGAAACGATCAAGACCGCCGAGACGGATGGTGCCGTCGTCAAGGCTTCGCGCGATCGCGTGGCGGAAGCGGCCAAGCGGCGCAAATCGGTTCAGGATTCACTGAAGGACCTCGAACAGAAGCACAAAACCAGCCAGAGCCTCGCCAAAAAGCCGCCCCTGAAGGCCCAGATCCGTCAGGCAGGCATGAAGGTCTCGCTCGAGCGCTTCTATCTCTACTCGGCGGTTTGCGGCGTCGTCCTGACGTTTCTTGCCTATTTCGCCGGTGCGCCTTTGTATGTTTTGCCGGGTGCGCTGCTCGTCGGTGGCCTCGGCCTGCCACGCTGGTTCGTTTCGTTTAGCCGCGCCCGCCGGGTCAAGGCGTTCCTCAACGAATTTCCGAACGCGCTCGACATCATCGTGCGTGCGGTCAAATCCGGCCTGCCGCTGAACGACGCCGTCCGCCTGATCGCCAATGAATCCCCCGAACCGGTCAAGACCGAGTTCCGCCGCATCATCGATTCGCAGCAGATGGGCCTGTCGATCCCCGACGCCAGCCTGCGCATGGCCGAGACGATGCCGTGCACCGAGGCGAGCTTCTTCGGCATCGTCATCCAGATCCAGTCCCAGGCCGGCGGCAATCTGTCCGAGGCTCTGGGCAATCTTTCGCGGGTGCTTCGCGACCGCAAGAAGATGAAGGCAAAGGTCCAGGCGCTGTCGATGGAAGCGAAGGCGTCAGCGGTGATCATCGGCGCCTTGCCATTCGTCGTCGCCTGTCTCGTCTACCTGACAAGCCCGAACTACATCATGCCATTGTTCACCACCAGCGTCGGCAATCTGATCCTCGGCTGCTCCGCGGTCTGGATGTCGATCGGCATCCTGGTGATGCGCAAGATGATGAACTTCGAGGTTTAGGATTTCACCGCATGACCGAGAACGTCGTCAAAACCCTTACCGATCCGGCATTTCTGATTGCCCTGCTGGTCGGCATTGCGGTGTTTGCGACCGTGTTCACGCTGCTGCCTGCCTTTGGCGGAAACCAGCTCAAGGCGCGCATAAAATCGGTGGCGCTGGAGCGCGACGAACTGCGCGCCAAGCAGCGTGCGCGGCTTGCCCTCGATGCCGATCGCCGTCGCAAGGGCCTGCGCGAGCAACAGTCGATCGGCATGCGCAATATTGTCGACCGGCTGGACCTGAGGCGCGCCCTGGCCGATGAAGGCACCCTGCAGAAACTCAAGGTGGCTGGCTTCCGCGGGCAGAATCCGTTGACGCGTTTCCTTTTCTTCCGTCTGATCCTGCCCTTTGTCGGCTTTGCCCTGGCTGCGATCTATCTGTTCGTGCTCGGCGGGTTGCCGGAGCAGCCGCCTCTCATCAAGTTGTTCGTCTGTATCGTCGTCGCCTATGCCGGTTTTTACGCGCCGGTGCTCTATGTCAACAACCGCGCCACCAAGCGCAAGCAGTCGATACAGATGGCGTGGCCGGATGCTCTCGATCTGATGCTGATCTGCGTCGAATCCGGCATGTCGGTGGAGGCGGCGTTTCGTAAGGTCGCCGACGAGATCGGCGCGCAGTCGGTGGCGCTTGCCGAAGAGTTCATCCTGACCAATGCCGAGCTTTCCTACTTGCAGGAACGCAAGCAGGCCTACGAGAATCTTGCAAGCCGCACCGGCCTGGAATCGGTCAAGTCGGTGTCGCAGGCGCTGGTCCAGGCCGAGCGCTACGGCACGCCGGTGGCGCACGCGCTGCGCGTGCTTGCCGGCGAAAGCCGCGACATGCGCATGAACGCCGCCGAGAAGAAGGCCGCGGCCTTGCCGCCGAAGCTCACCGTGCCGATGATCCTGTTCTTCCTGCCGGTGCTGTTCGCCATCATCCTGGGTCCCGCCGGCATCCAGGTCAGCGAGCGCGGCATTTTCGGCGACCAGCCGGCATCGAGCAGCCAATAGCCAGGCGGCCTCTGCACAGGGGAATCGTTACCTCGGAGCGCTGCTGCGGCGCAGAACCTTTGATGGCGGAGCGAGGCGCCCCCCTCTGTCCTGCCGGACATCTCCCCCTCTAGGGGGGAGATTGGCTGTCCCTTCCGGTTTCGCCAATCTTCATCGTGGCAGAGTTGACGAGGCCGAGAAACTGCCAATCTCCCCCCTTGATGTCCGGCAGGACAGAGGGGGGTGCACCGCGCAAACTGCCATCACAAGGTTCTGCACCGCAGCAGCGCTCCGAGGTAACTGCATGTCGCCGGTTCGGCACCGGGACGAGCCGCGGTCAGTTGGTGGCGGGCTTTGTCTTGTCCTGGTCCTTGAGCTGGCTCCAGGCGTTCTGCTGGGCGAGCATCTGGCGAAGGTAAGTCACGTTCGCCTGCGCCTGTTCGGGCGACAGCTCCTGCGAGGCGATCTTCTCGGCCTCGTCGAAGCGGCCCTGCAGGCCGACGACCAGCGCCAGGTTCTGGCGGACGCGGCTGTCGGCATTCGGCTGCTGGGCGGCCGAGCGCATATAGGTTTCAGCCGTGCGCAGGTCACCTTCCAGCACATAGGACATGCCGAGATTGGAAAGGATCGAAGGTTCGTTCGGCTTGAGGTCAAGCGCCTTGCGGTAATTCTGGCGCGCCGGGTCTCTCTGGCCAAGCTGGTCGAGAATAGCGGCTTCCGCCGACACCAGCTTCCAGTCGGGATATTCCGGTGTCTGCGCGCGGCGCACCGCATCGAGCGCCGGCTCGAACTGCCCGTTGGCGGCAAGTGCCTTGCCATAGGCGGCGAGCACGTCGCGGTCCTTCGGCAGCGCGATCGCCAGTTTGCGCATCACGGCGAGCGACTGGTCGGCGTCGCCATCCATTTGCAGCGCCGCGGCGTAATTCGTCGCGATCCGCTTGTCGTTGGGGTTCTTGGCGTAGGACTGACCCAGCGCGATCGTCGCCTTGTGCAACTCGCCGGCTGACATGGTTTCCAAGGGTTTGCCGCTGGGGCGTCCGATCGAGCCGGTCGTCAGCTTGCTGGTCCCGCAGCCTGCAACGCTGGCCGCGAGCGCTATTATGAACGCCGTGGTGATCAGCCGCTTGGCCGTGGCGTTGGTCATGCGGTTGGTCGGCATCTGCACCAGGGCCTCCATTCGTCAAATTGGCTTTTACGTGGCCATCTTCCCTCCCGCAGAAATATTCTGTTAACCCTAACGGATCGTTAAAAGCCGACTCGGAAGCCGGAGATCATCGAATGCCAGTCGAACTCATCGAGGAAAAACTGAAGACCACTTTGCCGGTGTATCTGGTGGCGAAGGATCGACTGGATGCGGCAGGGCTTGCCTCCTTCTCGCGCGCCTGGGCCAGGGCCAACGGCTTTTCCGGTCAGGCCGGCCGGACGCTGATCCTGCCCGACGAAAACGGCGCGCTTGCCGGCGCCCTGTTCGGCACGGGCGATGGCGAAGGCGGGCTTGCCATCGGCGCGCTGGCGAGAGCCTTGCCCGCAGGCGACTGGCATTTCGCTTCCACACTGGCCGAGCCGGAAATCGCGGCCATCGCATTGGCGCTCGGCGGCTATGTCTTCACCCGCTACGGCAAAAAGCCTGGCAAGACGCTGCGTTTCTCGCTGCCGCCCGGCGCTGAAGCGGCTTATGTTCGCCGCATCGCCGAGGGCGTCTTCCTGACGCGCGATCTGGTCAACACGCCGACCAGCGACATGGGACCGGACGAGCTGGAGAAGGCCGTTCGGACGCTGGCCGGGACGCACGACGCCGAAGTGTCGGTGACCAGGGGCGACGACCTGCTCAAGAACAATTTCCCGATGATCCATGCGGTCGGCCGCGCTTCATCAGGCGAACCGCGGCTGATCGACATGATCTGGGGACCGGAGAGCGCCCCGAAGGTGACGCTGGTCGGCAAGGGCGTCTGCTTCGACACCGGTGGTCTCGACATCAAGCCGTCCTCGGGCATGCTGTTGATGAAAAAGGACATGGGCGGCGCGGCCAACGTGTTGGGCCTCGCCTCGATGATCATGGCCGCCGGGCTGAAGGTCCGGCTGCGTGTGCTGATCCCGGCGGTCGAAAATTCGATTGCTGGCAACGCCTTCCGGCCCGGCGACGTGCTGGTGAGCCGCAAGGGCATCACCGTCGAGATCGGCAACACCGACGCCGAGGGACGGCTGGTGCTGGCGGACGCCCTGGCGCTGGCGGATGACGACGAGCCGCAACTGCTGGTCGACATGGCGACCTTGACCGGGGCTGCTCGCGTCGCGCTCGGTCCCGATCTGCCACCGTTCTACACCGGCGATGAAGCGCTGGCCTCCGACCTGGCTGCGGCCTCCGTCGCCGTCGAGGATCCACTGTGGCGCATGCCGCTGTGGAAACCCTATGGCGCAAAGCTGTCGTCGAAGATCGCCGACATCAACAATGTCACGTCAGACAGTTTCGCCGGCTCGATCACCGCGGCGCTTTTCCTGAAACGCTTCGTCGAGAAGACCGCCGCCTGGGCGCATTTCGACATCTTCGCCTGGAACCCGTCCGATCGTCCGCAGGGCTTGGCCGGCGGCGAGGCGCAAGGCATCCGCGCGCTGGAAAGGGTGATCTCGAAACGCTACGCCTGACGGTGCGGTGCAGGACATTCTGGTGACTGAAACGGAACCGAAACAATTTGCCGTCATTGTGGCCGGATGTCGATTTCGATGCGCCCGAGTCAGGCCTTGCGACTGTGGCAGCAGGTGATGCTGCACCAAGTGCGCGACGATGCGCCGGACCTCACCATGCGCCAGACGGCGATCCTGTTCACGATCTATCTCGATCCACCACCGCATACGGTGCGCGGGCTCGCCGCGCGGCTCAATGTCACCAAGCCGGTGATCACCCGGGCGCTCGACACGATGGGCGCAATGAAGCTGGTTTCGCGCCATCGCGATGAGCTCGACAAACGCAACGTGCTGGTCAAGCGAACCGTGGAAGGTGCTCTCTTTGTCGAGCGCTTCGGCGATGTTATCATCGCCAGAGCCCAGGAATTGCCCATCTGACCGAACCGCCCTTCTGACACCGAGTTGCCGATTTGACCGCCAGGGATGCCCGCCTTCACGCCTTCCGTTCCGATCTCGCCGATGCCAGGCTGGAGGGCGAGGTCGCCGCCGATCGCTTCGTCGCCGGGCGGCCAGCGCGGATTTCAGCCGCAGTGGCCGATATCCGCAAGGCGCCGCGGCCGGATGCCGGCGTCAACACGCAAGCCCTGTTCGGTGACGACGTCCTCGTCTTCGAAGATGCCGAGGGCTGGGCCTGGATCCAGTCGGAGCGCGACGGCTATGTCGGCTATGTCGCCGACACCGTGCTGGGCGGACGGGACCATGCGCCCACCCATGTCGTCTCGGTGCCGCGCACCTTCCTCTATCCGGGACCCGATTTGCGGCTTCCGCTGAGCGGGCAACTGTCGATGGGATCGGCGCTGACGGTGACCGGCGCGGCAGAAACGCGCGGCACGCATTATGCGTTGCTGCCGTCCGGCGAGGCAGTCATCTCAGGCCATCTCAGGCCTGTCGGAGAGCCGGCTGCCGACTATGTCGCGGTCGCGGAAACTTTTCTCGGCACCCCCTATTTGTGGGGCGGCGCCTCCGGCTTCGGCATCGATTGCTCCGGCCTCGTGCAACTGGCGATGCACATGACCGGCAGGCAAGTGCTGCGCGATTCCGACATGCAGGCGGCGACCATCGGCGAGCCGCTCGACCCGGGCCCGGATCTTGCCGGGTTGCGGCGCGGCGACCTGGTGTTCTGGAAAGGCCATGTCGCTGTCATGACCGACCCGGAAACGATGATCCACGCCAACGGCCACACCATGCTGGTCTCGCGTGAAGGGTTCAGGCAAGCCGTCGCCCGCATCGGCTATCTCTATGGCGGTCCGACAGGGTTTAGGCGGCCGTAGCGCAAGCGCTTTTCCTTCTCCCACAAGGGGTGTTTGGACCGGAGACATCGCGAACAGGTGTGCGAGGACATCGCGAACAGTTTTGCGCATTGCGCGCGAGGGGGTTC
>NZ_JBVVQJ010000039.1:0-66670 GCF_055811475.1 Mesorhizobium sp. WSM4829
ATCGGCAGGGATGCCGCCGAGCACCAGGCCGGTTGGCGTATCGTCGACCAGATCGATCGGGAAGAACACGACCTTGTCATCCCTGTCGACGGCGCGGATGCCGAGATCGCCCTTGTCGCCCAGCGTCACCACGGAGCGCGGCAGCATGACAGCGTCGGTCGGCTGCGCGCTCAGCGCGATCTCGGCGGTCATCCCGGCCGGAATAGTGCCCTCGGGGTTGGGGATTGCGGTCTCGACGCGGAAGGTGCGGGTGGCGGACGAGGCGTCGCGGCTGATGTAGCGCACGGTGCCCTCGACGTTCTGGCCGCTGACCAATCGTACATTCGCCTTGTCGCCGATCTTCAGATAGCCGAGATCACGTTCGCTGACCTCGCCGCGGGCAATCACCGGATCGAGGCTCAGAATGGTCGCCACTTCGTCGCCCTGCATCACGGAACTGCCAAGCTCCACCGGTACCCGGTCGATGACGCCGTCGAACGGCGCCTTCACCTCGTTGCGGTCGAGCTCGGCCTGCGCGGCTTCCAGATGCGACTGGCCTTGCGTCAGGTTGGAGCGAGCCGTATCGAGCTGCAGCTTGGGCAGATTGCCGGTTTTCGCCAGCCGCGAGGCCGCATCGAGTTCGGCCTGACGCTGCGCGACAAGCTGCTTGGCGTTGCTGAGCGCCGAAAGCTTTTCCTCGGTGGCAAGCATCAGCACGAGGTCGCCCGTCTTGACGCGCTGTCCCTGCTTGACCGGCAGCTTGTCGATGACGCCGGCGACGCGCGTCGCCAGGACCGCGCGCTTGTCGGCTTCGGTCAGTCCGGAAATCCGGATGGCGCGCGCATAGGTACGCCTGGGTGGGGTTATGGTCGCGACGGTGCGTAAGGTCGCCTTGGGCTGTTCTGCCTCAGCGGGCTTGGCCTTGCCGCCGTCAGCCGCCTTTGGCTGCTCGACCTCCCCCGCTTTGGATTTGTCGGCGGCCGCGCTGCCGACGGACGAGAACTCGCCCGTCGCCATCCACGCAGCGAAACCGACAAGCACAACAATGGCTGCAAGCTTGTGAAACCTGTACTTCGGCATCGTCGTTTTTTCCAGTGCGCGGGATTCGGCCGGGCCGCGTCTTCTAACTCGGCGCGTTGCGCGCAAGGCCGTGTTCAACTTGCCGTGATCGGCGAACGAGCTTCTACATCAAAGTTGCACCTAATTCTGAAAGCGGGGCCGTTCGTGAGACCCGATGTCAAAACACCACCACGCTTCACCGTGTGGTTTGCCCACCTCGTGCGCTTCTGGGACCATTCAGCGAATGAGAGTCCGTTTGACGCGCGCATAGACACGGATGAGGAAGAACGTCCCGGCACCAATTTCCACTGTCTTCGGATCGTTGCCTTCTGTACTCCTATGGGCATAGGTGGTTGGTGCTCAGGCTTCTTCGTCGGGCGTGCCTGCAGGCCGAGGCACCTGATTTCGGTCACACCCCTAATAGGGTCGGCAGGATTGGCAAAATTGATTGTTCGGATGACAACCATCCACGCCCTAAACACATCGAAGGTGGAATTGGGCGTGGCTGGGTCCGCGCCTGTGTGGCGTTGGCCGACAAACGCTTGGCGGCGGTCGGGAATTCCGCACACACAGCGATTGACACGCTGACGATCCGCGACGGAAGAGGCTCGCGGCATTCAGCAGCCCCGTCTTCATCAAGCATGGAGCCCACCTTGTGCGTTGTCGATCTCGTAGACGCGATCGAGTTTGAGGAGTGGCCGGAGGAACGCCGCAGTCTGATCCATGAAACAGCCCTTCACCGGTGCTACCAAGCACAAGACGCCGCACGCCGATGGGCGTGGCCCGCGATGCCTTTGTCGGCTTCGCGGAGCGAGCCGGATTCCTGAAAGACCCCAGGCGGAAATGCGGTGGATCGCTGCTTCCAATTCGGGCGGTGGACAGGTGTAGGTTCGTTCGGCCGCCCACCTCGTGTGCCGGCTGCGCCGGATGCGGCTGACCATGGAGCGACAAGCGTGCAACCACGGAACCGGCTGGGCGCTGCGCGGGTCGAAAATCGCGGCGGTCCTCTCTCGTTCCAAGACAGAGCAATCCTGACCGATCGCTCCGTAGAGGGGCGGCCCTGCCATAATCAGCACCGAAAGCCGATTGACCGGCCCAGATACCTCGTCGTCCGCACCAGGAAAACGAACGCTTGAAAGAGCAGATCACGCTTCCGCCCGTACAAGGGGAGGAAGGCGTCATGCTCTTCACTGGGATCGAGGATCCCGCGCAGCCGCGACCGCTCACATCGAACCAAACTCGCCAGCCTGCTACGCCGGCACGCCGATGATGACACTATGGTGACTGGGGTTCACCGCCTCAGCATGGCCGCAATGCCATGACGGACAAAGGGAAGATGTTGGCCGAAGCGCAGCCCCACATGTCTTGCAAGACGTGCCGCCGGATGCTCGCTTGAGTAGAGTCCGACGAGGATATTCGTAGCATGATAGAGCGGCGCCGAAGACAGGCGCAGTCGGCTTTCATATCTGCGGAGCATGTCGGGATCGGCAATGTCGCGACGGTCGCGCCATGCTGTCAGGATGCCACGGGCGAGTTGCCTCTGGCCGCCGAGGCCGATGTTGAAGCCATGCGCGGTCACCGGGTGCATGCCAATGGCAGCGTCGCCTATCAATGCGGCGCTCGGCGCCCGGAACCTGTGCGCCCAGGTGGTGACCAACGGATAGATATGGCGGCTGCTTGCCAAGCTCATGTTGCCGAGGCGCCCTCGACAGCGCTTCGTCAACTCCATCAGGAACAACTCGTCGTCGAGGGCAAGCAGTCCGTCGGCCTCGTTTGAAGGCAAAGTCAAAAGCAGCGACGACATGCCTCGCGCGAGGGGCAACATCGCTACCGTCTGATGATGATCGAACCATTCGATCGCGATCTGGTGGTGGGGGCGCTCGTGCCTCACCCGGCAAATCAGCATCGAGTTGCCAAGCCGATTGATATCGGCGCGGATGCCGAGCAGATTGCGGGTGGCGGACAAACGCGAATCGGCGGCAACGAGAAGCCGAGCGGTCAGCTGCCTGCCATTGGAGAGCGTTATGACTGCTCCCTGGTGACTGTTTGTTGCACGCACGACCGAGTGGCCGCACAGCAGCCGGACATGGCCCTGCAAGCGGATGATCCTGAACAGGGCATCGCGGATCCGGCAATTCGGGACCAGAACGCCAGTGGTTCCGCGGATCCGCCAGGGGAATCGAAACACAGCGCAAAAGGGCTCGATCCGTTGAGGACGCGTGCGCCTTGAAGCGGTGACTTGTCAGAGCCGCGGATAACATCCCAAGCGCCGAGCTCGCGAAGGATCCCAATCGAGGCGTGGGTGAGCGCGATCTCGCGACCGTCGAAAGCCGGATTTTCCAGTCTTTCCAGGGACTGCCCTTCGACAACCGCCAGTTTGAGCTCGCTGTGGCAAGCGATGCGGCGAAAGAAAGTCCGACCGGCCGGGCGCCAACGACAATGATGTCGAAGCTGTCATCAAAGCCGGCCATCAGCGTGCCGCCAGCGCGTTGGCTATGCCCGACAGATCATGAAGCGCTCCCATGGCCCACATTTTGCGGCAATCGATACAGCAAAGCTGACCAAGAACGAGCGTCGCTTCCTTGCAGAAAGGGCAATCACGGTCATTGACATGCCGACGGGTCAAGCCGCAGCCCGTCTCGTCGGATTGGGCGAGACATTGCATGAGGCCTAACGGGCAATCGTTGAGCCATTCCCAGACGCCTCAACATTGCCGAAAAAGTAAAATGGGCATTGTCTTCCGGGTTATTCAACAACTCCGAGAGGCGCTGCTGTTTCGAGCCAGCGCTGGAAGAGCTGCGACGGTTATTCATTCGAGGCTTCAGCTGCTAGGACATTCGATGCTGCGGATAAACAGCGGCGACGGGCTCGAACCAGCCGAGCAGAGCATCGTCTGGCGCCGGAGTTGGCGCGGCGAGCGGTCGCAGCTGATCGGCTTCACTTGGCGGCAGAAGCTGTGCGCACGGCACGATGATAAGGGGTGGTTGGGGTCGATGCCAATCAAGCTAAGGCCAAGCGTGCTCACCGCATAGGCGGTCACCTGCCACTGCCATCCCAGAGCGTCAGGATGCTCTGCGCGATAGCTTGGCGCGCTGCACACGCGAGCGATTTGTTCAGGGCGAGCCGGTTCATCAACGAGACCCGCTGCTGCAGGAGTTGTAAACGCCCGCACCATCGCGCCGCGAATCCGCGCTTGTGGCGCTATGACCTCGAGGCGAGTGAGTTCGGCGCTAACAACGCAGACTGAAGCAAGCCGATCAGCCCGGCCCATGCCGGAGAGCACGGCGACCAATGCCGTCAGCTACACCACCTAGGGAGGACACGATCCGGACACGATCCCGCCTGCGGCGCGAGTTGAAAAGCATACGTCCACGTCCGCCATTACCGCATGCACCGCCTTGGATAAGGCCTGCCCCGAGGCATGGCGGGGCCCCGGTTGGCGTTCGTATCGACGGCAGGTTCCTAAGCAGCGACTCCCGTGAGGTCGAGCAGTTCTAACTGGCGGCGTGAGTCGACGGCGCTCACGCACAGCCGTTCCAGGTGCAGCCCGTTATGCGGCCCTCGCCCTTCCCATTGGCCTGGGCAAGCTTTTGGGTGGTCCTCAGCACCGCCGGTCGCAGAGAGGTCCGGTTTGCACCGTTAGCACATGTATGCGTCCCTCTCTTCTGTTTGGCCTGACTGAACAAACTTGCACCCGGTCGGACACGCAGTCCAACCAGGATGCGCGCGTCCACATCAAGCCCCATGAAGGCGAAGAAAATCCTCATACGTCGCTTGCAACCCGGCACCAAGAGACGTTTTGGCCTTCCAGCCAAGCTTACGCAAGCGCGTTACGTCCAGTAACTTGCGCGGAGTACCGTCTGGCTTCGTCGTGTCGAATACCAGATTGCCCTCCCAGCAGACCGCTGCCTTGACGAGTTCCGCCACCTCGCGAATTGTGACATCCTCGCCAACGCCAACATTAATCAGGGGCGCAGTGTCGGGGGCAGTCAAGGCGTCAAAAACCGAATCTGGCAGGCCAAGCAGGAACGCAATGGCATCGCCTACATCCGACGAATACATAAACTCTCGCCGAGGGTTTCCGGATCCCCAGACCCCCACCGAGGAGTCGCCGTTTATTTTAGCTTGATGAAAACGGCGTATCAGAGCAGGCAGAACGTGGCATTTTTCGGGGTGATAATTATCGCCGGGACCATATAAGCTGGTCGGCATCAACGCGAGATAGCGCGTCTGGTACTGCCGGTTAAAAGACCAGCATGATTCGACTCCTGCGATTTTTGCCAAAGCGAAGGGACGATTCGTCGCTTCAAGCGGACCGGTGAGAAGGTATTCCTCCCGTATCGGCTGCGGACAGTCGCGTGGATAGATACATGAGGAGCCAAGAAAAATCATCCGTTCGACGCCTGAAGCGTAAGCGGCATCAAAAACACTGAGTTGGATCGCGAGGTTGTTATGAAGGAAATCGACAGGAGAGCTAGCGTTCGCCAGTATACCACCAACCTTTGCGGCGCACATAATGACGTAATCGGGCCGCCGCGACATGAAGAACCTGCGCGTCTCGGTCTGGTCAAATAGATCCAGTTGGTCGTGAGTACGTGTTATTATCTCATACGATCCTAACGCCTCGAGGGCACTCATTGTGGCGGATCCAACAAGGCCGCTATGGCCTGCCACATAGACTTTCTTCATCTTTTTGTTTCCCATGTGATAACGCTATGGACGCTCCTTAAGAAGGCCACCCTAACGCTGACAACAAGCCAGCATGGCGCCGCCGTTGTCATCATAACTCTCGTGGACTGTATGAATAATAACCCTGCGTCATCAGCACTGCGTCACGCTCTGCCATGCGCAAATCTTCCCGAACCATCTCCCTAACCAATTCAATGAAGGAGATTTTTGGCTCCCATCCAAGTTTTTCTTTGGCCTTGCGGGCATCGCCGAGAAGTGTCTCGACTTCTGCAGGACGAAAATAACGGGGATCTACTTTTACGATCAAAGCTCCCGTCTTTGCATCGTATCCCTCTTCGTCGACCCCTTCCCCAACCCAACGAACACCAATGCCGAGTTCAGCGGCCGCGACGGTGACAAATTCGCGCACCGAATGTTGCTCACCGCTAGCGATCACAAAGTCTTCAGCTTGCTCCTGCTGCAGCATCAACCACTGCATCTGGACGTAGTCTCGAGCGTGCCCCCAATCGCGAAGAGCATTAAGGTTGCCCAAGAATAGATTCGGCTGCATTCCAAGCTTAATCCGAGCCAGGGCGCGCGTGATTTTTCGCGTTACAAATGTTTCTCCGCGCGCGGGTGACTCATGATTAAATAAAATGCCGTTACATGCGTACAAATTGTAAGCTTCTCGATAATTTACGGTGATCCAGTGAGCATACAATTTCGCAACAGCGTAGGGTGATCGGGGGTAGAACGGTGTCGTCTCGGTCTGTGGCGTTTCCCGCACCAGCCCGTAGAGCTCAGACGTCGAGGCTTGGTAGTAGCGCGTATGCTCGACGAGCCCCAGGATCCGAATTGCCTCGAGGATACGCAGCGCACCCAACGCGTCCGAGTTCGCGGTGTATTCTGGTTGTTCAAAGGAGACTGCAACGTGGCTCTGAGCTGCCAGATTGTAAATTTCGTCCGGCTGAACCAGTTGGATGACGCGCGTAAGGCTGGACGAGTCTGTCAAGTCCCCGTGGTGAAGTGTAAGATCAACGCCACTTTCATGAGGATCATGATAGAGATGGTCTATACGGCCTGTATTGAAAAGAGACGATCGTCTTTTTATCCCATGCACAGAATAGCCCTTTTCCAGCAGCAATTCTGCGAGGTAGGAACCGTCTTGCCCCGTGACCCCGGTGATTAAAGCGACTTTTCTCTTTGACAAGCTTGAATCCTTTTGATTTTGACGCGCCGAAGAAAATGCTCGCCTGCGGCGGGATTGCGTGGCGAGAAAGGGGCGCATTGGGCAGGGCGAACGGGGCCTCTGCGCGAAGGCAAGGGAGAGTTCGAGCGGGATGCCAACCCCTTCATGGGGTCGGGGAACGGTCGAAAGAGTTATCAATCAAGATCAAACGACGCGGGTCCTTCAGATCGAATTCGACAATTCGTGGCACGAAGAGGCGGGCATAGCGGGAGAAGGCGCTAGTCGGAGGAAACCGAATTACAGTGTCGCATCTACCAAGGAGATACATCTCAACGAGAGCGGAAAAACCCCCGTCAATGCCCAGTGCTGCACTGTTTAAGGGGCCGGCCTGATCCGCTTGGAAGCGTTTTGGGACGGTGAAAAGTTCGGGAAATACGCCCGACAAGTGATCAACAACCTGGGCGCTGTCTGTACACAAGAACACCCTTACAGGCCTTGGATGCGGTTGCGCTTTGGCCATGCGAATGGCAGTGCATACCTGCTCTAGGGCAACCTTTGGATCAGCCCAGTAAGGTGCGTGATCCATAATATCTCCGCCGTTGCCGTGGCGGACATGGACCCCAATTATGCTGTGCCCGGCAAAGTGTTCCTGGTAGAGCGCTTCAATCCGATCCTCAATTTCGACCCTCGGTCTGATGCTCCGAAATATCGTTCGCTCGGCTTGCTCATCGCAGCGCCACATCAAGCAAGCATCACACACTACCGTGTTGGCTTCACAATCATCTTGGGCCTGGAAAAGATCGTTAAGCTCGTCACGTTCTTGGAAAATCTGTTCATCCGGACGGTACACGCAGTCGATGGATGGCTTGTTCCACCACGACGGGAAGAAGGGACCGGGGAATGAGACGTGGTTGATCTCGTCATCGCAAATGACCCGTACACCACCGATCTCTTCAATTGGCTTGAAGAAAGCCGGAAAGGCATTCGCAAACGGGTTGTCGAGGTAACAAGAGCCGCGCCAATCTATTGCTAAAGCCCGTCCCGTCCGATGTGCGTAGTCCCATGCCGACGCGAGAGACCACAGGCAATCACCGAGACCCTCGCGCCGTCGAGAAACAACGAACCGATCCATCCTTGAGCCATCAACAAGCATCTAAATTGCCTCTTTCCAAAACAACCACAAACCTCAGCTTTGCTGCTGCCTTTGAGGCAAGCGCCTGCGCAATTCGGGGAGCTTGTCGTGCTGCGCCGATGCGATGTAGCTTGCGTCGATCGCGGAAGTGCCTGGCCGCGATGGACGCGCGCCTAGGCTGGTATTCGGCGCACACCAGAAAATGCTCTTTGGAGCCAACGCAGACATCAACGACTTTCCCGAAAGGCTTACATCTTTGAATTCGTTCTATGCAACGTGCCGCAACATTCGTAAAATCGTCTGTTTCGATGAAACGCATCCACGTGATGGATGGCTAGTGACATGGGTTCCAGGGCGTTGACCTGAACCCTCTGAACCCTCTCGTTGTGCGTCACTGCTAATCCCAGCGGAACCTTACGGCGGCAGCACGCAGCATGACCCAAGTCAGCCGGCCATGAGCGCGACTGCAACGACGACATCCGACGGAGCCGTTGACATGACTTCACGTGCACACTTCCTCAGATCATCATCCCTGCTGGAAGACCTGGGCAGAGCCGGCGATATCACGAGCGATGCAATTATCGCCGCCGATGCAAAGCCACGCTTTCGCTTAACGCGCGCCAAGCGGGCGTGGGTGCGGGCTCGACCTGTGGCGTTTTCTTTCTTGCTCGTCGATCCAGCAATCGATGTGCAAATCCGGCGGCCGGACGGCAGCGATGTCGAGCAGGTCAAACCATTGCGATGGTAAACGGGCCGGCGCGAAGCCTGCTGAGCGGACCGCGCTCAATTTTCTGTGCCGTCTGAGCGGCATTGCTACGGCTACGGCCGCGTTGTTTGTCGAAGCGATACGCGGTCAGGCGCCAATCACCCGCTTCGCGCTCGACGACGCGGTGCTCAAGGACAACCACATCGCCATTGCCGGCGACATCCGCACCGCAATCGAGCGGGCGCCTAGCGCCATAGGTCACATGGTCAAGATCGAGGTAGAGGTGGACAGGCTGGACCAGTTGGAGATAGCGCTTACAGTGGGCGTCGACGGCATGCTCCTCGACAACATGTCGGTCGAGGAGCTTGCGCAGGCTGTGCCTATGTCGGGCGCAGCGCGATCACCGAGGCCTTGGGCTTGAGTAACGCGGGCGAGCGCCCGGCAATTGCGGCGACCGGCGTGGACCGCATATCGGTGGCTGGCTTACCCGCAGCGCGCCCATTCTCGACATCGGTCTCGTGCTCGGCGCCGGCGGCATGCTGATGTACCCGGCCTGGGTTCTGACCGAATTGAAGAAGATCACTGAGGCCTTCGGCACGCTCCTGATCGCCGACGAAGTGATGACCGGTTGGGGAGCGCACCGGAACCATGTTCGCCTGCGAACAGGCGAACATCTCTCCAGATATCCTGTGCACCTCGAAGGGCTCGATTTTGGGATAGCCGATGTCTTGTCGATTTCAGGGTGACGGCGATTCAGGTCCGGAACGTCCGTGCGCGCGGAAACTCGGGCTCGGATCGATTTAGATGCGCAGATTTTGCATGTTAATTCAGCCTTGATCATCCACAGCTAACTTGAATGGGATCGCGTATTCAGTCCGAGTAGCTCGGCAAAAACCCGCCGCTCTGGTGCCCTCAGCGCGATCACCCGGCACTTCAAGATGTTTCATAGCTCCGGACCGTTCCTAACGATCAGGGTGCCGGATGGCCACTCGCTCATCGAGCGTCCAATCGGCACAACGACGACGAGCACGTCCTCGACGCGCGTGGGCGGCAGGTCGAGATACACATCTGCGAGAGTGGACTGCACGCGAACGCCCGACACAATCGCCGCCAGGCCGTCTCTGCAGAACCTCTCCATATGGTTCCGCATCGCGTGCCGAACGGTGCCGAAAGCGAATGGAACTCCAAGCTGCCGCAATATTGGATATAAAACGCGCATTGAATGACCGATCCCTTGTCCCCCAAGATCCGCACGCACCCCGTACAACCCCAAGTCGGCCACCATGAGATCGACCTCGTCAACCTTGATGAAGCGGCGTAGTATGCCGATATGAGCCGCTACGCCGTGCGCGTCGTAGCTGATTGCGCGGAGCTCCGGCCTCGCACCGGCCCAGCTACGGCCGCCTTCGAATGGCTCTGAGTTGAAGGCCCCAGTCGGTCCGTAGGTCTTTCGGAAAAACTCGGAAAGTTCGACATGGTCGGCCTGTTGCAAGTCACTTTCCCAGCACAACCTCCACCGCACGTCAGAGCACATGGAAAAACCTCATCTTTGTTGCTGTTTTGTTGGGGAAGCGCCTAGCAGGGGGAACGCTTGTCGCATCGAGCCGGCTCGATGTAGCTTGTGCAGTTCGCCGAAGAAACTAGCCGCAATGAACATGCGACTCCGCTGTGTTGCGAGCACACCGGAAGGCGTACACCAGGAAAATGCTGCTCGGAGCCAATACAAACATCGATAGTTACCTTTGGCTTACATCTTTGAAATCTTGCTATGCGACGTTCTGCGGAATTGGCAAAATCGTTTGTTTCGATGAATGCATTCCACGCGACGGATAAGAAAGACATGCGTTTCAAAGAGCTTGATCTAAACCTCCGCCCAAGGCGGCCTTGATCACGAGGCTTCGACCCGGCCAGTTGCCCGACCGACCCACTCGTCAGTTGCCAGACCAACCGACTGCTATCTGGGTGGGAAACTTCCTTCACTGTTGATACGCGTCATCGGGGCGCACTGAACTTTTCACGCTAAATCATTGCCATACCGCCGTTCACATGAACGGTCTGGCCGGTGATGTAGGCGGCCTCGTTCGAGGCCAGGTAGACCACAGCTGAGGCGACTTCCACGCCGGTGCCCATGCGCCTGGCCGGAATGGCGGCCATGATCGCTTCTTTTTGCTTGTCGTTCAGCTTGTCGGTCATGGCCGATTCGATAAAGCCCGGCGCCACGCAGTTCACAGTCACGCCGCGTGTCGCGATCTCCTGCGCCAGCGATTTCGACACGCCGATCATGCCAGCCTTTGAGGCGCAATAGTTCGCCTGGCCGGGATTGCCGGTTACACCGGACACGGACGTGATGTTGATGATGCGGCCGTTGCGGCGGCGCATCATCGGATGGGTCAGTTCGCGGGTGAGCCGGAACATGGCGGTCAGGTTGACCTCGAGGACCGCGTCCCAGTCCGCGTCCGACATGCGGATAAAAAGCCCGTCCTTGGTGATGCCGGCATTGTTGACCAGTATGTCGACGCCTTCGAGTTCGGCTTCCGCCTTTGCGCCCAGAGCCTTGACCTCGTCGCGGTTCGAGAGGTTCGCTGGAAACAGTTTTGTCCGCCCGCCAAGTTCGGCAGCCAACGCCTCGAGCTTTTCGACACGCGTGCCGTGCAGGCCGACGGTTGCGCCCTGCGCGTGCAGCGCCCGCGCCACGGCCTCGCCGATTCCACCGCTTGCTCCGGTGACGAGCGCCTTGCGGCCGGTCAGATCGAACATTGTTATCGATTCCCTTTCTGAGGACCGGCTTCGCATGGAAGCGGCCACTGGCGGCCCTGCGTGCCTCCAGACATTGTCGGGTAAAGCTTTGGACACACCTCGAGCCGAACCGAAGGGCATGGCTTAACCTTCCGGGTAGCGGTACGTCCACGCCGCTTCAACAGTTGAGAATTTTGCAAAAACGGGGCCCCGGTTCGTCGAGCTTCCGCTGCCACTTGGCGCATTCACCGAGCCGGTCCAAGGCCACGTCCTTCACAATCGTGATCCGGCAAGCATTTGAATACGAGAGATAGAGTTACGGGAGGCACCTCGCATGGCTTCTACACCTGCTTGAACGCCAGAACTGCGTTCATGCCGCCCATGGCGAAGGCGTTGCTCAGTGCCACGCGCACCTTGCGCTCGCGCGCCACATTGGGCGTGACGTCGAGATCGCAATCGGGGTCTGGCTCGCGATAATTGGCGGTCGGCGGCACGACGCCCTCCTGCATCGCCATCACGCAGGCGATCATTTCAAGTGCGCTCGCCGCGCCGAGGCAATGCGCGTGCATGGACTTGGTGGACGAGACAGACATCGAATGGGCATAGTCTCCGAAGACGCGCTTGATCGCCGCCGTCTCGGTTCGGTCGTTGACCTTGGTGCCGGTGCCGTGGGCGTTGAGGTAATCCACGTCCTCAGCATTCAGCCCGGCGTCCGCAAGGCAAGCGCGCATCGCGGCCTCCGGCCCCTCGATGGACGGCGCGACGATGTGGAAGGCATCGCCGGAAAGGCCGATGCCTGCAATCTCGGCAAGCATTGTGGCACCGCGCGCCGCGGCATGCTCATAGCTTTCCAACACGGCCATGCCCGCACCCTCACCTAACACCACTCCCTTCCTGTCGGCGGAGAAGGGCCGGCAAGTATCCGGAGCGAGGGCGCGCATTGCATCCCATGCCTTCAGCTGACCGCATACGAGTGGCGCTTCGGCGCCTCCGGCAAGCATCACGTCGGCCCGGCCGAGCCTGATCTGATCCGCCGCCGAAGCGATCGCATGGTTGGCTGATGCGCATGCAGACGCGATGGCAAAGACCGGGCCGCGCAGGCCGAGGCTCATGCTGACCTGGCTGGCAGCGGCGCTCGGCAATCCCTTTGGTGCAGCATAGAGGCCAGTACGCTTCGCGCCGTCCAAATAGAGGGCGCGGTAGGTTTCTTCGACCGTTCCCCAGCCCCAGCCGCAGACGCCCACTGTCGCGCCGAAGCGATACGGATTTCCCTCGTCGCAGGAAAGTCCGGCGTGTTGCACGGCTTCGCGCGCTGCAAGCACAGCGAGCAAGCTGAGGCGATCCATGGAGACGAGCTGGTTGCGGCCGATGTCGTGCTTGGGCAGCTCGTTGATCTCGGTACCGACAGTGCCCTTCATCTCATGAAGCTCGGAAGTGACCATCGGGCGGATGGCGGAGCGGCCTTCGCGCATCTCTTTCCAGATAGAGGCGGCGTTGTTGCCTAGGCCGCAAAGCCCGCCCATCCCAGTAATGACGACTCGCCTGTCCAATCAGACCTCCTTCGCGAGCAAACCGCGGACGGCTTCCACCATGTCGCCGACATCCTTGAGATTCGACCAGGCGTCGGCCGAGTTCATGTCGATCTTGATGTCGTAGGCCTGCTCCACATCCCAGAGGAGATCCGCCAAACCCAGCGAATCGACGCCGAGCGAGGTCAGTTCCGTGGCAGTCGTTATTTCGCCGATGGTGGACACACTTCCCTCGCCGCTTTCCAATTCGACGCGCTTCTTGATCGTGGCAATGATTTCCGTTGCAAGTTGATCAGCCATTCTGTTCCTTTCCATAGCAATGCCTTTTGACGTGGGTGCGGCGCCATACCTCTGCCAGTCACGTCGCGAAAATCGTCCCTGACCAGGCTTGTGCCACTCACCAACAACAGTCGGATTATAGAAACCGGATGAGTTCCGGTTGGTCTGAGGCGTTGGCATCCAACTGCAACTCATTTTCCCGGGGCAACTTCCATCGCACGTCTGAGCTCATGGAAAGATTTTCTCATTTCGGGCTCTTTTTCGCAGTCGTCACACGATAAGGGTAGCGGGTGATCAGGGCGTGTGAGGTGCTGTCGTCAATGCGAGATTCCGGAGGATTGATAAAATCGTTTGTTTCGATGAGACGCATCCACGCTGTGGATAGAGATACATTTCAATGATCCGGTAAGCCTCTGGTTTCGGCAGATAATGCTACAGGAGGTATCCCGCATGGCCACTCCACGCAAAAGCTCGGCACGTCTCGAGCGCTGCTAGATGCTCAGCGCCTCACACTCGCTCTCTACGGTGCGACGAAGCGCGCTGGCGGTCGCGGAAGGCACAAAGGTTACCAATCCGCAGGGTGGATTCATCCTGTGGCTCGAGCTTCCGAACACCGTCGATTCGCTCGACTCTTTCAGGGCTGCATCGCGGCGGCGGCATGGGCGGTATGGGCGGTATGGGTTTCTAAGGTCTGCGCCTCTCACCAATCTCAAAGGGCGGCAGCAATGCCGCCCCCTTTTTTGGAACGGAGCCGGTCGGAAAAGGTTTGGGGCTCGCGTGAAGTTGGAACCGAGGCCCGCCACCGCCGACACATTTGCGGAAAGCGAGACAACACGTCAGGAACGACCCCGGCTGCTGCGCTGATCAAGCAGAGAAAATTTGCAGGCCGCCATCGCAAGCAGGGCGCTGGTAATGAAAAATCTACCCTGAACATGTCTTAAAGCCGTGCGTGGGTAGCCATCGGTGTCGGGGCGGTCGCGATTTCGCCGCCTGGCTCGGGCTGGTCCCTCGGCAGAAGTCGAGCGGCGGCAAGCAACGACTAGGGAAGGTATCGAAGATGGGCCAGCGCGATATTCGGCGGTTGCTCATCATCGGCGCCATGGCTGTGGTTCAATGGGCGTCTCGGAGGCGCGCGCCCGACGGTTCCTGGCTTGCCCGCTTGATGTTGAAGAAACCGCGCATGCTGGTGGCAATCGCGCTGGCCAACAAGATGGCGCGTGGCATCTGGGCCATGCTGACGAAACAGGAGGACTACCGGAATCCGGCGACGGTGCCTGCGTGATTTGCAACAACGCACCTGAGACCGGGACGTCGGAGATGTGAGGAAGGCATGAACTGCATGGGCAAATGATCGATCAGATCGGGGTCAGGAAAACCAGAGTCAAGTTGAGAGCCCACGCAAGCTCGCTTTGCTGATTTGGACCTGATCCGCGCATCACCATACCGGCCCGCGGCACATGGAACGGCCGCAAATCAAGGCCTGACACATGACCGCACTCGATCACATGTCCAATGCTTCAGGTTCCTCCTTGCAAAATGGCTGGCATCCACACAAGAACTTGACGCACACAACTTAGGAGAACCTGATCCACACCTGTCGCTCTGCTGTATGGGCCGATCACAAGGATCCCAACGGACCTTCTCTTCAACTCCGTGGCGGCCTACGCGAAATCTATCCGGCTATTACACCACGGATCGAGAGCGCTGGCGGCGATGGGTGAAAGCTTGCGGATTACGATCACCGAAAATGGTTCGGCTGAGCGCGGCATGCCAGTCAATGCTGCTCACTTCAACTGGGTTGATTGACGTGATGGGCAAATGCCGGCGTCATTGCTGACGAGATCGTCAGACGAGTGACACAGTAAGACCCGAAGCAGGCATCGTTGGAGGGAATCTTGGCCGTGGCGGTCTCTGCGGTGATCGGGTCGGGAGCCAGTCCGGCCCGACTGGTCTTTAGCCCGACCCAGTCTGCCAAGCTTCCAAAAACCTTTTCGACGTAGGAACTCAGGCCGACAGCCCAGCTTCCGGGGATTATTATTTTAACGCGTTGCGCCGCGCGCGGACTACCACCTCGGTGTGTTGTGTGCAAACAGTGGCAGGTAACAAAATAAAGGAGCATATTCCATGACGACGGCAAATGAGATCGCAGAAAAGATTGCAGCCGACAACGGCCTGACGAAGATGCAGGCCAAGAGCATCGTCGACAACGTGTTCAAAGCGATCTCCGATGCGGCGGCGAGCGGTGCCGAGACGAGCCTGCCCGGTTTCGGCAAGTTCAAGGTGAAGGAAACGCCAGAACGCGAGGGCCGCAACCCGTCCACGGGCGCGACGATCAAGATCTCCGCCTCGAAGAAGCTGTCCTTCACGCCGGCTAAAGCCATCAAGGACGCGCTCAACGCCTGATCCTGTACCGGGGATGGTGCCCTGATAGATAGGGTCCAGCCGTGGTACGCAGTGGGGATCAGGTGCAATGCAGACTTCCCGCCCTTCACGGCCGCCGCCGACAGCTTGCGGCCAGCTTGAAAGTTGGCCGCAGCGCGCCTTGGCGAGCGTGAGAAGATACGTATCCGTGACCTGTGTCGACGTCAGGATTTTCGCTGCATCGATGTCGCCGGAGCCGACCAGGCTCACATCGTCGGGCCAGAAGCTGTGCCCGTGCAATGCCCGCAACTTTGTGCGATCAGGACATTGACATCGAGCAGGAACGTCAAGGCAGTTCGTCTCGCAAGGCATTTACCGCGTCAAGCGTGACAGGAGGTGCATCCGGCCGAGGCGACAGGAGAGGAATCCCGTTGCGCCGCCGGCTTGGGGCCGGCGCGGCGAGCGCCGGGCGAGATTGGTGATGACCTCGCCAAGGCTGCGATCCTGCTGCCGGGCGATGGCCTCGGCCGCGACCAGGACGTCGTCATCGATAGCCTCATATCGCGCTAACCGTTAATGCGCCACCCGAACCGCGCTATTGACCGCTTGCCGTGCATCATGCCAAAGACACGATTTACGGGCTTGCCGCTATTTCTACGCTTCCAACCTGAAGCGTGTCTGGCGTGTGGCGCCACCTCGTTGACGGGCAGCCCCAACACGTCGGCGACATATCCGAGCGCTAGCATATCACCCTCCATTCGATTGCATCTAATTTGAATCCGAACTTCGATATTTTCAAATTAAATGCCAATCCTGGTCTAAACGACTGCATTCTCCAGTTAACTGTCAAGAGATATATAATTGATCAAAGACATTTTCTGATTGAGTAAGTACATATTATATTATTGTATTAATAGTATGTAGCAAAGATATAAATCGTCATAATTATTTATGAATTGATTGTTAAAAAGTATGCAAAGCAGGTAACCACTTTCTGATTCTTATCCTGACAATGGAATGGGACAACAGAAGCAGGCGCGATCTCATCTGCGTGGCATGAGACGATGGGCGAGAGATGATGACACTGAAGGAGCCGGGGGAGCTTACGGTGTCAATTTCTACGTCTGCGCCTATGTCTGATGACAGAGGTTTCCAATTCTTGAGGCGGCTCCGAACCGGCTGGACCGACGATGACGTCGGCACCGTCGACATGATCCGGCAGACCGGCAAGTCCAAGAGCTGCATATGGGGTTGGCAGAGCGCCCCAATTCCTCAATGCGGGTAACAATCCGCTGCATTGCGGCCGGATCTCCGGAACGGATCGGCTCATCATCAGCGCCGTGCGGGAACGCGTTCCGCTTGGCAGCCTTGCGGGCCGTCGCCTCGTGCGCTTTCAGGTCGGCGCGGCGGGCGTCCGAAATCCTCATGCGCTTTTCATTGCGAGCCACGCGAAAGTGCTCGCGGTTCACTCCGCCTAAAAAATTCGCTCTAACGAGCAGCCCTGATCAGCCTCTCAGCAAGTCTTGTCTTTCGAGCGATGATTTCTGATCCTTCATAGGAAAGATGGCCGCTGTCCCGGTAGAGGAATTTGCCATCGATCTCGGTTCTGCATTTTGTGTCGTCGCAGAGAAAGTCGTGGTAAGAGACAACCTCTACGTCAGCTTTCACAGCCACATGGTTCAAGAGCTCAAGAGTGCGGGATCGCATCCGGCGGTAATCGGTGACATAAATTTCACAATCACTGTGCCGCCCGAGCATAAGATTTCCCCTCACCTTTCGCTCAAGGCAATCGCCGATATCGAAGCCTGCGACTGGCGGGGGAGCAACTACGACCACTCGCCTGCCCAAAGCGCGAACGGCGTCGACGAGGGACTTGATACCCTCAACGGCTCCATCTACCGAAGTTTCAACTTCCGTGAATGTCCCGTCACGCCTCTTAAGCAGCATGAAGTCTTTTGAATCAGGGGCGTCAAATGGGCTCGAAATGACAACGGTCCTTATCCCCGGCCGATTTTTCAGGATACCCAAAACACTGTCATTGAAGCGAATACAGTCCTCGGCGAAGGAGGGAGACGCTGCGCGCTTGGAGAAGGCAGCAACGCCGATGGCGGGGAAGCACCCGCTCATTGTGAGCTGAGCCAGGCCGGCCTCTCCGATCGTTTTGGCCAAGCCGGGAACCAGTGCCATGGCAAATGAATCGCCCCAAACCAGCAATTCGGGCCTGCCCGTCGTCTGACAGGCCTCGGGAATGCCCTGGGGAGGCGATCCAGATGTGAGATCACATGCCCTTCCCAGGCCGTAATTGATCGGTCGGCTCTCGGAAAAGCCAACCCTACTTTCGGCTGCGCCAATGTCGACTGACCGTGCGAAGCCGAGAAGAACCGTTGCGGCAACGAGTCCTGAGGCCATCCGTCCACGAGATGCGACGAATCCCTGCCGGAACGGCTTTTCCACGAGCCGGTGAAGAACTAAGCTGGCTACAACTGAGAAGGCAACTGCCGCATAGATCGCAAGCGCGGGAGGCTCTGCCAGCCAAGCAGCCCGCACATATACAAGCACCGGCCAATGGACCAGATAGAGCGAGTACGAGATATCCCCGATCCTTGCCATGCTTCGAACCGCCACATTATCCCTGCTGGGCGACAGCAGGAGGATCAGGGTTGCCAAGCAAACCAAAGCGGCATCCACGATCGGGTTCTGCGAACTAAGTCCAATGGGAATAAGGAGGATAAGCACGAGCGCCGGGAGGCGCAGCGCCGCAAACTTGGCCGCCACGCGAGCGCTTGCGGGAAGCAATGCCCCGAGCGAACCAATCGCTATTTCCCAAAAGCGGGTCGGCAAAAGATAAAATGCAGCGTATGGGTGACGAATGGCCACGTATAGACACAGTGCCAGGCTGGCAATCAGGAGCAAACTAACCGCTGTGAGCCGCCATCTCTTGGGAGCCAAGGCCAAGAAAGCAGGAAGCAGCAGATAACACTGTTCTTCGACAGCGAGCGACCAGAAATGCAGGAGAGGCTTCGTTTCGGCGGATTCGCCGAAATAGTCCGCCTGAGACCAGAGAACGATGTTGCCGGTGAATGTGAGCGCCCCGAGGACCTGACTTCGGAAGTCCCGCAGGCCCACATCCGACAGGAAAAAGGGTGCAGCGACCGTCGTGAGCGCAATGACCACATAGGCCGCGGGCAACAGGCGCTTCGCACGACGATAATAGAATTCCCAATAGCTGAACCGTGACTGCTCAAGCTGGGTCGCGATGAGGCCGGTGATCAGAAAGCCCGAAATTACGAAGAAAATATCAACGCCGAGATAACCAAACGGCGCGATTTGGGTATGATAAAGGACAACCAGCAGGACAGATAGACCCCGCAAGGCCTGGACATCGGCTCGAAAGTCTCGCGGCATAGAAGACCTGATGAAATTCCCGGTTTAATTGGATGAACTGAGGCCTCGCACCAACGATGTGAAAATGGTGCCCTTCTAGAATCATCCGCTGGATCGAATCCGGCCGATCTGCCGCACTCGCCCATAATATAACTAAGAAAGTTGCCGGCAGCAGGTGTCGGCGTACTTGCTTCGGTCAATTGCTGTTCTTCTAATGGAGCATGCCCGCTAATTCGTAAAATCGATTATTTGAATGCCATACATCAAGGCTGTGGATCTGTTGCACACGCTCTGACGGCATTCGGCGAGGTTGCCGACTGCTTTCCGTCACCGTAAGTTTTTGCCCTCCCACAAAACGTCGAGCCAAAGGCGCCCGCCACGCGCGTTCGCCATAAGGCTTCATCACGCTGCATCTGGCTTCCAGTTCGAATGCACGGCTTTGAAGTAGGCGCGGTAGTTGCGCGCCGCGACACTGGCGTCGCCGATCTGCCGTCGCGTACTGTCGATCCGCACGAGTGCGGTCTCGACTTCGGCCACCGCCAGCACACCTGATTTGTAGGCGGCCACCGCCACCTTATATGCGGCTGCCGCGCTGCCCACTGCCGCCCGGCGCGAGCCACCGTCAAAAAGCGGGATCGAGACGGCCGGGCCGAAGGACCAGGGCAGAGAGGTTCCCATCAGCGATGAACTGTCGATCTTGACCGAGCCGCCGAGGCTGAGGCTCGGATAGAGATCGGCTTTTGCCGCGCCGATCTCGGCGAGCGATGCAGCGACCTCGAGTTCAAGGGCGTCGATGTCGGGGCGCTGCCGTAAGGCGTCGGCAGGCACGTCGGACAGCTTGAGGGTCCTTGGCGTGGGTAACCCGTGCTTGCCCATCGCCAGAATATCGCGGACGTGAGGCTCGTCACCGCCGATAAAGCGGGCGAGAGATTTGACGAGAACCTCGCACTCGGCACGCTGCGCGGTCCGTGTCGAGGCCGAGGTAGCAGCACTCGCCCGCCCTAGCGCAAGGTCGGCGCTCGACGTAAGGCCAGAGGTTGTGGCCATTTCCATTGCCCGGATCGTCTTGCGCTGCGAGGCGAGTTCGGTGGTATAAACTTGCTCCAGCTGCCGGCAGGCACGGTATTGCACATAATAGTCCGCCACCTCGGCCGCGAGCGAGACGCGCGCATCGTGCCAATCGGCGATCCGTTTGTGGACCCGAAGCCGCGCTGCCTCGCTCTTACGCCGTGTCTTGCCGAACAGATCGATTCCCCAAGAAGCGTCGAGGCTGCCGCTCACCGTCGTAACGGCAGCAACTTGGTTGGCTTTGTTGCCGCGGGCGAGCGATCCCGAGCCGCCAAGCCCCGGAAAAAGGCTCGCCTGCGTAGATGCCAGCGTGGCGCGCCCCCTCTCGATCTCTGCAACGGCGGACTCGAGACTGGGGCTTTCCGCCTGCGCAGATGCAATGAGGGCCGTCAGCGATGGATCGGAAAACGTGGACCACCAGGACACGAGATCGCCGGTCCGGCCGCCATGCGGAAAGGTCGCGTGCCAGGCATTCGCGATCTTCAAATCAGGTTCCTGAACGCTGGCGACGGTCGTGCAGCCTGACACGATCAGGCACGCTCCAAGACCGCCCATACCGACAATCCTGCGATAGGCCGCCTTCATCGCGGCCTTCGATTGGCAGGCATTACGGCCCGGCGCGAAACAGCCAGCAAGAAAGGCCATCATGGTAATGGCCATTAGTCGATGCATGTCTACCGCCTTGTTCCGGGCCGCCACCCAGCGGAAACATCTAGGTCTCCACCGGCAGCACCGCGTATGGCGATCGTTCTTCGCAATCGCTCCTGGTGTCGCGCTCACTGATGATCACAGTTGGGTTGTTTTCGCTGCCGGACCAGCGATCGGCATTTGCCCGATTGCGGCCGGCGAAGCCGAAGTCGGCATGGCTGGTCCAACCGCAGCCTTCAGGATCTGCCGGTCCAGGGCAAGCCCGTGACGGTGAAGCTCCTGCTGAGCCGCTGGCGATGTGCACATCAGAAATGTGAGCGACAAACGTTCACTGATCGACTCCCGACGGTTGCTTCCCCTTATGCGCGCAGGACGACGAGGGTCGTGGAGATTGTCGGCTTGCTCGGCCATAGCACGGGTGGACGTCCTGGCGAACGCCTCATGCAACGGCTCGGCATGCCGGTCAGTGACGACACCATCCTGCGGCAACTGAAGCGGGATGCCGCGGTTACTCACCGCGCCTCCGAGATTCGGGTGGTTGGCATCGATGACTGGAGCTGGCGGCGAGCGACGCGATACGGCACTATCATGGTTGATCTCGAGCGTCAGTCGGTCGTCGACATTCTCGATGATCGGAGTGTCGATAGCGCAGCCAGGTGGCTGCGGATCATCCCTCCGTCGAGGTCGTCAGCCGAGACCGCTGCGGCCTGTATACGCAGGCCGTCCGTGAAGGCGCACCGCAGGCTCACCAGGTGGCCGACCGGTTTCATCTGGTCCAGAATCTTCGTACGGCAATCGAGGAACAGATCAGCCTTAGTGGACGTGCTTCAGGAAGATCCATCCTGTCCGAGGACGCTATTGTCGACGCTGCGACACATCGCCGGCGCGCGCGTCTCGCGCATAGGCAGTCTCGCCAGGAGATATTCGAGATGCTCCACGCCTTACGCCAGGAGGGTCTATCCTACAGCGCGATCGCCCGACGGACCGGCTATGAGCGTCGCAGCGTAGCGAAGTGGCTCAAGTTCAAGGCTCCGCCAGATAGGCGGCGAGCAGCATTGAACCCCACATCACCATGGTACTTTGAAACGTTCCTTGCCCAATGCTGGAAGGAAGGGACCGCTGCGGACGGCATCTTTTTTCTGATTGAGTGAGAGACAACTCCATATCGTGTCAATAATTTGAAACAAAGATATAAACTGTCAATTTATGGACGGATTATTTCAAACGCATGAAAAGCAAGTAACCCTTTCTGATTCTGATCCTGACAATGGAATGCGACAACAGAAGCAGGCGCGATCTCATCTGCGTGACATGACACGATAGGCGAGAGATGATGACACTGAAGGAGCCGGGGGAGCTTACGGTGTCAATTTCTCTCTCTGCGCCAATGTCTGATGACAGAAGTCTCCATGTTCTTGAGGTGGCTCCGAACCGGCTGGATCGACGATGGACGTCGGCACCGTCGACATGATCCGGCAGACCGGCAAGTCCAAGAGCTGGATATGGCGTTGGCAGAGCGCTTCGCCGCCGAAGGCTTCAAGGGCTGTTGCGACAAGACGCGGCCCTCGCATATTGCGGCTCTCGGGCCCGAAGCCCTGCCGAGCGCGGTTCTGATACGCCGTGAGAGGAATTGGATAATGGGCCAGAATTGTGAAATATATTGCGGCATTATGTAATTTTAGAAATCTCAGCAACAAATAAAGTTAACATTCTTTTCACTTGAATTTTGGGGCTTGTTATTCAATTAAATAGGGCGCCCGAACCCAGCAAGATCAAGCGGGTTAGTCGAAATCCAATTTTGCTGGTGCTTGTTGAGGGATGAGACGCTACGCATTTGCGCGAAGCTGCAACTGATTTTGTAGCTGTATTACATAATGGTTCTTTATGGAGTTGTTTGCATGCGCGTAGAAAACGATCATTGCGATATGATCGGCGTGTCGGTCGCTCCCACGCAACTTAATAGTCTGTCTGCTGCGATTCTGCAGCAGGGGGGATGGCGCGAGTGTCGCTGCCAGGCAATGTGGTGACCTGGGCGGCAGGCCGTCACCAGACGCTCAGGCGGATGTTTTCCGACCAGCGTTTCAACAGGGACTGGCGACAGTGGCGGGCGCTGCAGGACGGCGAGATTCCCGAGGATCACCCGCTGATCGGGATGTGCAAAGTGGACAACATGGTCACGGCGCATGGCGCCGATCACCGGCGCTTGCGCGGCCTGCTGTCCAGGAGCTTCGCGCCCAGTCGTATCGCCTTGCTGGCGCCACGAATCGAACAATGCGTCGATCGACTCCTGGCCGAGATGGCGCAGCGCGGCGGCAGTGCCGATCTGATGTGCGAGTTCGCCGTTCCGCTGCCCACCAACGTGATCGCCGAACTGTTCGGTTTGCCGGACGAACAGCGCGAGGAGATCGTCGCGCTCACCTACAGCCGGGCCAACACCTCCGCCACAGCCGCAGAGGTGCGACAGACGCGGCAGCGCATCCCGGAGTTCTTCCGTCGCCTGATCGCGCTTAAGCGAGGCCAGCTCGGCGACGATCTGGCTTCGGCCCTGATCGTCGCGCGCGACAACGGCGAGCTCGTTTCCGACAGCGAGCTCATCGACATGCTGTTCATGGTGCTCTCTGCGGGCTTCGTGACCACCACCGGCGTCATCGGCAATGGCGTGCTGGCATTGCTGACGCATCCGCAGCAACTGCACCTGGTGCGCAGCGGCCAAGTTCCGTGGTCACAGGCGATCGAGGAGATCCTGCGCTGGGGCAGCGCAGTGGCCAATCTGCCGTTCCGCTATGCCACCCAGGACGTGGAGATCGACGGATGCATGGTCCGCCGCGGCGACGCCGTCCTGATGGCGTTCCATGCGGCGAACCGGGACGAAAAGGCCTTCGGTCCCGGCGCCGACAGGTTCGATGTCACCAGGCGGCACAACCCGCACCTGTCGTTCGGCGAGGGGCCGCATTCCTGCCTGGGCGCTGAGCTGGCGCGTCTGGAATTGCGCTGCGCCTTCCCCGCGCTGTTCGGGCGGCTGGAGGATCTGGCGCTGAGCATCGCCGCGGAGGACGTCGTCTACATGCCGTCTTACGTCATTCGCTGCCCGCAGCGCCTGCCGGTCACCTTCCGCCCGACCATCGCTTAGAGAGTGAAGTGCCACCATGTCCGAACAACCCTTGCCGACGCTGCCGATGTGGCGCGTCGATCACATCGAGCCCTCGCCCGAGATGTTGGCGCTATGCGCCAATGGTCCGATCCACCGCGTGCGGTTCCCGTCCGGGCACGAAGGCTGGTGGGTGACAGGCTACGACGAGGCCAAGGCGGTGCTGTCCGACGCGGCATTCCGGCCCGCGGGAATGCCGCCGGCGGCATTCACCCCGGATTCGGTGATTCTCGGTTCGCCGGGGTGGCTGGTCTCGCACGAGGGGGGCGAGCATGCCCGGTTACGCACGATCGTGGCGCCAGCCTTCAGCAACCGCAGGGTGAAGCTGCTCGCGCAGCAGGTCGAGGCGATCGCCGCGCAGTTGTTCGAGACGCTGGCGGCCCAGCCCCAGCCCGCCGACCTGCGGCGCCACCTTTCCTTTCCGCTTCCAGCCATGGTCATCAGCGCGCTGATGGGCGTGCTCTACGAGGATCACGCCTTTTTCGCCGGGCTGTCCGACGAGGTGATGACGCACCAGCATGAAAGCGGCCCGCGCACCGCGTCGCGCCTGGCCTGGGAAGAACTGCGCGCCTACATTCGCGGCAAGATGCGGGACAAGCGCCAGGATCCGGGCGACAACCTGCTGACGGATCTGCTCGCAGCGGTCGACCAAGGCAAGGCAACCGAGGAAGAGGCGATCGGCCTGGCGGCGGGCATACTGGTGGCGGGGCACGAGAGCACTGTCGCGCAGATCGAATTCGGCCTGCTGGCCATGTTCCGCCATCCGCAACAGCGCGAACGCCTGGTCGGCGAACCGTCCCTGGTGGACAAGGCGGTGGAGGAAATCCTGCGCATGTACCCGCCGGGCGCGGGCTGGGACGGCATCATGCGCTATCCGAGGACCGACGTGACCATCGCGGGCGTACATATTCCCGCGGAGAGCAAGGTGCTGGTCGGCCTGCCGGCGACGTCGTTCGATCCGCGCCATTTCGACGACCCGGAAATCTTCGACATCGGACGCGACGAAAACCCGCACCTGGCGTTCTCCTACGGGCCGCATAACTGTATCGGCGCGGCGCTGGCCAGGCTGGAACTCAAGGTGGTGTTCGGTTCGATCTTCCAGCGCTTTCCCGCGCTACGCCTAGCCGTGTCGCCCGAAGAACTGAAGTTGCGCAAGGAGATCATCACTGGCGGGTTCGAGGAGCTCCCGGTGCTCTGGTGACGCGCGGACGCCGCCGGGATCGGGATCTTCTCCGCAATTTGCCGGCGCGCCTGGGTGCGCACCGGTCAGATCAGCCAGCCAACAGGTAACCAGGATGGACGTGCAGGAAACCACAGCAGCATGCCGGGACGCCTTCGCCGAACTGGCGTCGCCAGCGTGCATCCACGACCCGTATCCGTTCATGCGGTGGTTGCGCGAGCACGATCCGGTGCATCGCGCTGCGTCGGGCCTCTTTCTGTTGAGCCGCCACGTCGACATTTGCTGGGCGCTCAAGGCCACGGGCGATGCGTTTCGGGGACCGGCGCCGGGCGAACTGGCGCGCTATTTCCCGCGTGCTGCGACCAGCCTGTCGCTCAATCTGCTGGCGTCCACGCTAGCGATGAAGGACCCCCCGACGCATACGCGTCTGCGCCGGCTGATCTCGCGCGATTTCACCATGCGCCAGATCGACAACCTGCGGCCGAGTATCGCGCGCATCGTCGCAGCGCGCCTGGACGGCATGGCGCCCGCGCTGGAGCGCGGGGAGGCGGTGGACCTGCATCGGGAATTCGCGCTGGCCTTGCCCATGCTGGTCTTCGCCGAACTGTTCGGCATGCCCCAGGATGACATGTTCGGGCTCGCCGCCGGCATCGGCCCCATTCTGGAAGGCCTGAGCCCGCACGCCAGCGATCCCCAGCTCGCCGCGGCGGACGCGGCCAGCGACAAGGTGCAGGCCTACTTCGGCGACCTCATACAGCGCAAGCGCACCGACCCCCACCACGATATCGTGTCGATGCTGGTCGGCGCACACGACGACGATGCCGACACGCTGTCGGATGCGGAGTTGATCAGCATGTTGTGGGGCATGCTGCTGGGCGGCTTCGCCACCACTGCTGCGACCATCGACCATGCGGTCCTGGCGATGCTGGCGTATCCCGAACAGCGGCACTGGCTGCAGGGAGACGCCGTGGGGGTGAAGGCATTCGTGGAAGAAGTCCTGCGCTGCGACGCGCCCGCCATGTTCAGCTCCATTCCGCGGATCGCCCAGCGCGACATCGAACTGGGCGGCGTGGTGATTCCGAAGAACGCGGACGTGCGCGTGCTGATCGCGGCAGGCAATCGCGACCCGGATGCCTTCGCCGATCCCGACCGCTTCGAACCCGTGCGGTTCTATGGCACCAGTCCTGGCATGTCGAGCGACGGGAAGATCATGCTGAGCTTCGGTCACGGCATCCACTTCTGCCTCGGTGCGCAACTGGCCCGGGTGCAGTTGGCCGAGAGCCTGCCGCGGATCGAGGCGCGCTTCCCCACGCTGGCATTGGCCGAGCAGCCGACCCGGGAGCCCTCCGCGTTCCTTAGGACGTTCCGCGCGCTGCCGGTGCGGCTGCATGCGCAGGGGGGCTGAGATGCGCGTCGTGGTCGACCAGGATCTGTGCGGAACCACCGGGCAGTGCGTGCTGACGCTGCCGGGGACCTTTCGCCAGCGCGAACCGGACGGCGTGGCTGAAGTGTGCATGGTGACGGTCCCGCAGGCGCTGCACGCCGCCGTGCGGCTCGCGGCCAGCCAGTGCCCGGTCGCCGCCATTCGGGTCATCGAAAGCGACTCTGGCGATGGCGAGCGCGCCAGCGCCAACCCTGCGCCTTCTCCGGCGGAGGCCTATCGGCATGCCGCGAAAGACCAACGCGATCCAGGAGGACACGATGGGACGGTTTGAAGGCAAGGTGGCCGTGGTGACCGGCGCCGGCGCCGGCATCGGCAAGGCATGCGCCCTCGCCCTCGCGCGCGAGGGCGGCAGAGTCGTGGTGGCCGACATTGATGGCTCGGCGGCCATCGCCTGCACCGCGCAGATCGCGGCCGAAGCCGGCCACGCGCTGGCCCTGGCCATGGACATTGCCGATGCGCAGGCGGTGGCAGCGCTGTTCGAGACGGCGGAGCGGCACTTAGGTGGGGTCGACCTGCTGGTGAACAACGCGAGCGCCATGCATCTGACCCCGCGCGACCACGCGATCCTCGACCTGGACCTGGCGGTCTGGGATCAGATCATGGCGACCAATCTGCGCGGCACGCTGCTCTGCTGCCGGCAGGCCATCCCACGGATGATCGCCCGCGGCGGTGGCGCGATCGTCAACATGTCGTCGTGCCAGGGGCTCAGCGGTGACACCGCGCAGACGTCCTACGCCGCGTCGAAGGCGGCGATGAACATGCTGTCGGCCTCGCTCGCCACCCAGTACGGTCACGCGCAGATCCGCTGCAACGCGGTTGCGCCGGGTCTCATCATGACCGAGCGTCTCCTCGCCAAGCTGGACGAGTGCATGCAACGGCATCTGCGCCGGCACCAGCTCCTGCCGCGCGTCGGCCGCCCCGAGGACGTGGCCGCGCTGGTAGCTTTCCTGCTCTCCGATGATGCTGCGTTCATCACTGGCCAGGTCGTGTGCATCGACGGCGGCATGCTGGCGCATGTGCCGACATACGCCGACGGTGGCAACAGCCGCGCCACGCGGCCTGCCGGCGACATCGCCGAAGCGGCCGCGGCGCCGCGCTGCTGATGGACATGCTGCTCAACCCGCTGGACCGTCGGCACCGGCTGCGGTACGACATCCCGGTCGTGCCCGGCGCTTTCCCCCTCGTCGGGCATCTTCCCGCCATCGTCTGCGACCTGCCGCGCCTGCTGCGGCGCGCGGAACGGACGCTGGGCAGCCACTTCTGGCTGGATTTCGGCCCTGCCGGCCACCTGATGACCTGCACGGATCTGGATGCGTTCGCACTGCTCCGGCACAAGGACGTGTCCTCGGCGCTGATGGAAGAGATCGCGCCCGAATTGCTTCGCGGAACGTTGGTCGCCCAGGACGGCGGCGCGCACCGGCAGGCGCGTGATGCGATCAAGGCGGCGTTCCTGCCCAAGGGGCTGACCCAGGCCGGCATCGGCGACCTGTTCGCGCCCATCATCCTGGCGCGGGTGCAGGCGTGGCGCGACCGCGGCGACGTAACCATCCTGCGCGAAACCGGCGATCTGACGCTCAAGCTCATCTTCAGCCTCATGGGAATCCCCGCGAACGACCTGCCGGGATGGCATCGCAAGTACCGGCAACTGCTGCAGTTGATCGTCGCGCCCCCGATCGACATGCCCGGACTGCCCTTGCGGCGCGGCCGCGCAGCCCGCGACTGGATCGACGCGCAGTTGCGCCAGTTCGTCCGGGACGCGCGCGCGCATGCCGCGCGAACCGGGTTGATCAACGACATGGTGAGCGCCTTCGATCGCAGCGATGATGCGCTCTCCGATGACGTCCTGGTCGCCAATATCCGCTTGCTGCTGCTTGGCGGTCACGACACCACCGCCTCGACGATGGCCTGGATGGTGATCGAGCTGGCGCGGCAGCCTGTGCTGTGGGACGCCCTGGTCGAGGAGGCGCAACGCGTGGGCGCGGTGCCGACCCGGCACGCGGACCTGGCGCAGTGTCCGGTCGCCGAGGCGCTGTTCCGCGAAACGCTACGCGTGCATCCGGCGACCACGGTCCTGCCGCGTCGCGCGCTGCAGGAATTGCAGCTCGGCCAACGGCGCATTCCCGCGGGCACCCATCTGTGCATCCCGCTGCTGCATTTCTCGACCTCGGCGCTGCTGCACGAGGCGCCTGATCAGTTCCGCCTGGCGCGGTGGCTGCAACGCACGGAGCCGATCCGGCCGGTGGACATGCTGCAGTTCGGTACCGGCCCACACGTCTGCATCGGCTACCACCTGGTATGGCTGGAACTGGTGCAGTTCTCCGTCGCCTTGGCGCTGACCATGCACAAGGCTGGGGTGCGGCCGCGGTTGCTGAGCGGCGTCGAAAAGGGCCGGCGTTATTACCCGACCGCACATCCGTCCATGACAATCCGCATCGGATTCTCATGAGCTGGAATCGCACGCCCCGTGTGGCGAGGCAGCGGCGCCGGCGACGCCCGGCATTGCTGCCTCGGCGCGCGCGCTCGGTGCGACACCGGCAACACCGCGGCGGCTCGGCGCTCGCCGTGGCCGTGTCAGGTACAAGGACATGAACAACATGCAGACCGGTTCCACGCTACACGACGACCGAACTGGCGTTTCCTCGCTCGGCGGATTGGGCGCGCAGGCGCGCGGCGCGTCCGGCAGGCTGCTGCCGGAGATCTGGATGCAGGACGGTGCAAAGCGGGTCGAACAGGCGCTGGCGCGTCTTCTCTGCGCCGAAGACGACGGTGAGACCGAGCTGATGACGGCGATGCGCTATGCCACCTTGCATGGCGGGAAGCGCACCCGCGCCTTGCTCTGTCTGGCTGCCGGCGCACTGGCCGACACGCCGGCGCACATGCTCGACGACGTCGGCGCCGCCATCGAGATGATGCACGCCTGTACCCTGGTCCACGACGACCTGCCCGCGATGGACGACGACGTGCTTCGCCGCGGCCTTCCGACCGTGCACGTCAAGTTCGGCGAAGCCACTGCGATCCTGGTCGGCGATGCGTTGCAGGCGCACGCCTTCCTGACCCTGGCGAGCCTGGATGCGCCGGGCCACAACCGTATCGCGCTCGTGCGCGAACTGGCGCAGGCGGTGTCCGCCGAGGGTGCCGCAGGCGGGCAGGCCATGGATCTGTCGCTGGTCGGAAAGCACGTCGAGCTGGACAGGATCGTGGCGATGCACCGGATGAAGAGCGGAGCGCTAGTGCGCGCGTCCGTTCGCATGGGCGCGCTATGCGCCATCGCGGAGGATGCCGCGCACGCTGCGCTGTACTGTACGCTCGATCGCTACAGCGCCTGTTTCGGCCTGGCGTTGCAGGTGGTCGACGACATTCTCGACGCGACAGCGGATACTGCGATGCTGGGCAAGACCCCCGGCAAGGACGCGGCGGCGCAGAAGCCGACCTGCGCGTCGATCATGGGGCTGCAGGCAGCGCGCCAGTTCGCGCTGGATCTGTTGCGCGACGCCGGGGAGGCCATCGCCCCGATGGGGCCGCGTGCGGAACGGTTGGCGCAGATGTTGCAGCGGGCCAACGCGTATCTGTTCAAGCACGCGCCTTGCGCATGAGCGTCCGCATGGAGTCGCCCCTGTGCTGCTGCGATCGGCCGGCGGCAGCGGTGCATGCTGCACTGTGTCCGAGTCCGCGGTGCCGATCGCAGCGGTTGCCCAGCACGGCCGCGGCGCACGCGTCGGACCGGCGCCAGCATCGGGGCGCGTCGCCGCGCCGGAGCAGGGCGACCGTCCGGCGCTGCCCGTGCGCCGGGCCGCGACGGGCCTGCGGCGACGTGCCCGGCGTCTGCCCGATCCTGGTTCTCGCCAACCTTCTGCAGAAGGAACATCCCGCTTGAACGCGCTGTCCGAACAGATCCTTTCCGAATTGCGCCACCTGCTGAGCGAGATGAGCGACGGTGGCAGCGTCGGTCCGTCCGTCTACGACACGGCGCGAGCTCTGCAGTTCCACGGCAACGTCACCGGTCGGCAGGACGCATACGCGTGGCTCATCGCGCAGCAACAGGCCGATGGCGGATGGGGAAGCGCGGACTTCCCGCTG
Organism: Mesorhizobium sp. WSM4829; assembly: GCF_055811475.1. Classification (NCBI taxonomy): domain Bacteria; kingdom Pseudomonadati; phylum Pseudomonadota; class Alphaproteobacteria; order Hyphomicrobiales; family Phyllobacteriaceae; genus Mesorhizobium; species Mesorhizobium sp. WSM4829. The sequence goes on from NZ_JBVVQJ010000039.1 coordinate 30,588, forward strand.
TTCCGCCATGCGCCCACGTGGGCGGCGTTGCTGGCATTGCAGCGTGCCGATCCTCTTCCCGGCGCTGCCGACGCAGTCCAGGCTGCAACCCGGTTCCTCGAGCGCCAGCCCGATCCCTACGCGCATGCGGTGCCGGAAGACGCGCCGATCGGCGCGGAGCTGATCCTGCCGCAGTTGTGCGGTGAGGCCGCATCCTTCATGGGCGGCGCGGCGTTTCCGCGCCACCCGGCGCTGTTGCCATTGCGGCAAGCGTGCCTGGTCAAGCTGGGGGCGGCGGCGACGTTGCCGAGCGGCCATCCGTTGCTGCACTCCTGGGAAGCCTGGGGGACGTCGCCGACCACCGCATGCCCGGATGACGACGGCAGCATCGGCATCAGTCCGGCGGCCACCGCCGCGTGGCGTGCGCACGCCGTGACACAGGGGAGCATGCCGCAGGTCGGGCGCGCCGACGCGTATCTGCAGGCGGCATCGCGGGCGACGCGCAGCGGCATCGAAGGTGTCGTGCCCAACGTCTGGCCGATCAATGTGTTCGAGCCATGCTGGTCGCTGTACACCCTGCATCTGGCCGGGCTGTTCGCGCATCCCGCGCTCGCCGAGGCGGTGCGCGTGATCGTCGCGCAGCTCGACGCCCGCCTGGGCGTGCGCGGTCTGGGCCCGGCCTTGCACTTCGCGGCCGATGCGGACGACACCGCCGTTGCGTTGTGCGTCCTGCGCCTTGCAGGCCGCGACCCGGCGGTCGATGCGTTGCGCCATTTCGAAATCGGCGAGCTGTTCGTCACCTTCCCCGGCGAGCGCAATGCCTCGGTGTCGACCAACATCCATGCCCTGCATGCGTTGCGACTGTTGGGAAAGCCCGCCGCCGGGACCAGCGCCTACGTCGAGGCCAATCGCAACCCGCACGGTCTATGGGACAACGAGAAATGGCACGTTTCGTGGCTGTATCCCACCGCGCATGCGGTCGCTGCGCTGGCGCAAGGCAACCCCCAGTGGCGCGACGAGCGCGCGCTGGCGGCGCTGCTGCAGGCGCAACGCGACGGCGGCGGCTGGGGCACCGGTCGCGCGTCCACATTCGAGGAAACCGCCTATGCGCTGTTCGCGTTGCACGTGATGGACGGGAGCGAAGAGCCGACAGGGCGCCGGCGCATCGCGCAGGCGGTGGCGCGTGCGCTGGAGTGGATGCTCGCCCGCCATTCGGCGCATGCACTGCCGCAGACGCCGCTGTGGATCGGCAAGGAACTGTATTGCCCCACCCGGGTCGTGCGCGTGGCCGAACTTGCTGGGTTGTTGCTGGCGCTTCGTTGGGGGCGGCGCGTCCTGGCCGAGGGACCAGGAGCGACGCCATGATCCAGACCGAACGCGCGCTGCAGCAGGTGCTCGAGTGGGGGCGTTCCCTGACCGGGTTCGCCGACGAGCATGCCGTGGAAGCGGTCAGGGGCGGCCAGTACATCCTGCAGCGTATCCAACCGAGCCTGCGCGACACCAGCGCCCGCACCGGCCGCGATCCGCAGGACGAAACGCTGATCGTGGCGTTCTATCGCGAACTGGCGCTGCTGTTCTGGCTCGACGATTGCAACGACCTTGGCCTGATCGCGCCGGAGCAGCTCGCCGCGGTGGAGCAGGCGCTGGGGCGGGGCGTACCGTGCGTGCTCCCCGGATTCGAGGGCTGCGCTGTGCTGCGCGCTTCGTTGGCCGCGCTCGCCTACGATCGTCGCGACTATGCTCAGCTTCTCGACGATACCCAGTGCTACTGCGCGGCGCTGCACGCCGGACCCGCGCAGGCGGCAGGGGCGGAACGCTGGTCCTACGCCGAGTACCTGCACAACGGCATCGATTCGATCGCCTACGCGAACGTGTTCTGTTGCCTGTCGTTGCTGTGGGGGCTGGACATGGCGACCTTGCGCGCGCGTCCGGCGTTTCGCCAGGTCCTGCGGCTCATCTCCGCGATAGGGCGCCTGCAGAACGATCTGCATGGACGCGACAAGGACAGGTCGGCCGGCGAGGCCGACAGCGCGGCGATCCTGCTGCTGCAGCGCTATCCGGCTATGCCTGTGGTGGAGTTCCTCAACGACGAGCTGGCCGGCCATACGCGCATGCTGCACCGGGTGATGGCGCAAGAACGCTTTCCCGCGCCGTGGGGACGGTTGATTGAGGCCATGGCGGCCATCCGCGCGCAGTACTACCAGACCTCGACCAGCCGCTACCACAGCGACGCTGCGGGGGAGGCCAGCGTGCGCCGGCCTGAACGCGCGGGAGACGGCGGCGTGCGCGCGCTGCCGTCGGTCCGATCCGACGCAACGCCGTCGCCCGATGGGACGATGGAGCGAGCATGAGCGACACCGCCCTGAGCCGGCGCAAGGACGACCATCTGGACATCGTGCTGGATCGGCGAACGGCGCCGGCCACGGTCGCCGGCTGGGAGTACATCCGTTTCGAACACTGCGCATTGCCCGAGTTGGACTTGACGCAGATCGACCTGCGCGCCTCGCTGCTGGGCAAGACCATGCGCGCGCCGCTGCTGATCAGCTCCATGACCGGCGGCATGCCACGCGCCGAGGCCGTCAACCGGCATCTGAGCGAAGCAGCGCAAGCCTTGGGGATCGCCATGTGCGTCGGTTCGCAGCGCGTGAGCCTGCAATCCCGCAACTTACAGGGGCTGACGCGCGCGCTGCGCCGCCTGGCCCCAGACATTCCCTTGCTGGCCAATATCGGCGCCGCGCAACTGCGCGAGGCCGACGGCCTGGACCTGGCGCGCCGGGCGGTGGATGCGCTGGAGGCCGATGGACTCATCGTCCATCTCAATCCGCTGCAGGAAGCGGTACAGCCGGAGGGCGACCGCGACTGGCGCGGCGTCCTGGCGCAGATCGCTCGCGCCGCGCGCAGCGTGGGCGTGCCGATCGTGGCCAAGGAAGTGGGGGCGGGCCTGTCCGCCTCGGTGGCCTGTGCGCTCGTCGAGGCGGGCGTGGCGGTGATCGATGTCGCCGGCGCCGGCGGCACCAGTTGGGCCGCGGTGGAGGGCGAGCGCGCCCGCGATGCCGCCGACCGTGCAGTGGCGATGGCGTTCGCCGATTGGGGGATTCCGACCCCGGCCAGCGTGCAGGCGGTACGTCGGGCGCTGCCAACGGTGAAGCTGATCGCGTCGGGCGGGATCCGCGACGGCGTCGACGTGGCCAAGGCCATCCACCTGGGCGCGGACATCGCCGGGCAGGCGGCCGGCGTGCTGCGCGCGGCGACGGTGTCCACCGAGGCGGTTGTCGCACATTTCGAGATCGTCATCCGCCAGTTGGCCGTCGCCTGCTTCTGCACCGGCTCGGCTGATCTGGCGGCGCTGCGTCAGGCGCGATTGTTGCCCTCGGCGCATCTGCCCGCCGGTTGATGCCGGCGTCGCCCGCACGTGGCGGCGGGCGCCTAGCACGCTGCTGAAATACCTACGCCAAACATAGACTACTGATCCACCTTGGCGAAGCGGTTCGATGCGCGGGAGCGATGTGTTCATGGAGCAGCTGTTCACGATGAAGCGGTTGGAGGATTTCGTTCCAGCCGATCATCCACTGCGCCCGATCCGGCTGATTTGTCGAAATCCTATTCTCTCTTGAGCCGGTGTCGTAGAAAGCGACCCATACCTAACAGTGCATGTACATTTAACAGAAGCGCTGTTAAATAGGGGCATGGTGTTAGAAAGAATTCCTGCCGCGCGGTTAGAAGCGCTCGCTCAGGCGGCGGAAGCGTATGTCCAGCACGCCTTCGGGCGGCGGCTCGAACTCACGCCGATAGCGCCTACAAACGTCCCACACTTCGTGCTTGACCGCTACATGTTGTGGGAAGGGTTGCTGGACGGTCGCACTCTGGTTGTCATGGCGATTTGCGAACCCCGGCAAGGCGCCACAACGGATTACCTCAAGCATCGTGATCTTGTCCGTCGCCAACTTGGCGTCGATCTCATTCTGCTGCTGCTTGACCATGTGCCGAACGCCGTCCGGCGCCAGATGGTGGAGCGGCAGATCGGCTTCATCGCGCCGGGTGCGCAGCTTTATGTCCCGGAAGCATTGCTCGACCTGCGCGAGCGAGCGCGGACGACCGCGATCGCCCCCGCAGACCAGATCAGCCCTACTACGCAATTGTTGCTCCTCGCGGTCCTGCAGGGTATCGCCCTTGAGGAGGAACACCTCACCGACCTTGCCGAGCGACTCCATGTGTCGATCATGAGCATAAGCCGAACACTTGATGAGCTTGAGGCACTCCAACTTGCAAAGGCTCGCCATGTCGGCCGACAACGCCGTCTGCACATGCTTCTGGGTGGTCACGAACTATGGGAGGCAATCCAAGAGCGGTTGCAATCCCCAGTGCGCAAGGTTCGCCTTGTTAGTGGCCGGGTCGAAAACCAAATCGCACCGCTCGCTGGCGAGAGCGCGCTTGCCCGCTACACCATGTTGGCGGCGCCAAGGGTCCAGACGCGCGCCATTCTGTCGATGCGTTGGAAGCGCCTCAAGGAGAGGCTCGCACTCAGCCCAGCCACGGCGTTCGATGACGACCGGTTAGAGATTCAGACCTGGACCTACGACCCGCAGATCCTCGCGCGGGATGCTGTCATAGATCGGCTCTCGCTGTATCTCAGTGTTCGGGGGAGCACGGACGAACGCGTCGCGCAAGCGGCGGAAGAACTATTGGAGAGGTTTGAATGGTGATCGGGGTGGACCGCTTCCGCGCTCATTTCGCGGGCCATGAACATCAATATGTGCTGATCGGTGGTGCCGCCTGCGAGCTTATCATGAACGAGGTCGGCCTGGACTTCCGCGCCACCAAGGATCTCGACATCGTGCTGATCGTCGAGGCGCTGGACGCTGCCTTCGCGGAGCGCTTCTGGGCCTTTGTCGAGCACGGTGGGTACGAGATCAGAGAGCGAAGCCAGGGGGAGAAAGTCCTCTACCGCTTCCAGAAGCCGAAGACCGAAGATTTCCCTGCCATGCTCGAGCTGTTCTCGCGGTCGCCCGAAGGGCTGACGCTTGCCGAGGACTCGCATCTTACGCCGCTTCCTATCGACGAAGCGGCCGCGAGTCTGTCGGCGATCCTGCTCGACGAGGACTATTACGCCTTTCTCAAGTCGATGGTGCGCGATGCCGGCGGCATCCCGGTGCTCAACGAGGCAGCGATCATCCCGTTCAAGGCCCGCGCGTGGCTCGACCTTAGCTGGGAGCGCGATGCGGGCGGCAAGGTTGACGAAAAGAACATCAAAAAACATCGCAACGACGTGGCACGGCTGCTGCAAGTCTTAAGCCCCGAAGCCAGCTATCCGCTGCCCGAGACCGTTGCAAAAGACATGCGGGCGTTCGTCGAGCTGGCGACAGCGGAGGTCGATTATAACCCCGAGCAGTTTAAGGTGAATATGACGCGAGAGGATGTTGCAGACCGGATCCGTGCCGCCTACCAGCTCTGATGGCATCCCGCGGTCATCTCCGTCTATCTCTTCAGAGCTAGAAAATCCCGGATGTTAGCGAATGTATCTGGATCGTAGATTGCAGCCCTTAGATGCTCCCGTAGCGACTGATCATCCCGGAACAACTTCACCATGTCGCGAATGAGAAATTCAGCCAATTTTCCAGTCCTACCGCTGAATTGGCTATCTAGTAGGTGGCGCAGATCTTGCCATGAGAGATCGTCCATTCTGCCACCTGAGATTTGTCGGGCACTTTAGCAGAAGCGCCGTCGTTCGGCCCCAGCCGTCACCTCCTCACCCAAGCGTTAGAAGCTTTTTCCGAGCTCCGCAGTAGCAAGAGTCTCCGTGATCGGGCTTATGGGATCGAACTCCTCCTGCTCGTGCACGAGACCACTCGTGGTGAGGAGGTCCGCCAAGCCCGCGATCGCGCTTGCGAGCATGTCGCCGACAGGACCGGCCACACCCGGTGCGGGTCTCCCGAAGCGGCGGAGCAGTTCGACGTTCATCATATGGGCGCGCAGCGGAATGTCGACACCGGCAAGATGTCTTTCGAGGTGCCGGAAGATTCGGACCCCTCCGGCGTCCATATCTCCCCAGTGAAACGTCGGCACCTGCGCTTGGGCCGCCAGCCTTGTGACCGTCGCGAGCGTCGGTCGCGAAGGGAAGCCACCGGAATAGATGACGAGGGCCCGTTCGGACCGTGCGACCTCCCGAATGTGCCGGACGAATGACGCGAAGTTCTCGATCGTCAGGACGTAGTCGGGCTTCGTCAGGAGACTGATCCCGCCGGCGCAGTCGGTAGGTATTCCGACATAGGGCATCGCCGGAAAGGACCGCCCGTCCAGCGATACGTCACCGTGCAGCAGGATTGGTTGCGGCAACCGCCTGATACCGGCGCTGGCAAGCAGTTCCTCCGGATCGAGGCGAGTCTGCTCCTCCATGCCCACGAAGATCTTCGCCATTGCTGCGGCGACTTGCCGAACATTCTTCTCCAGCGCTTTACTGTCGCCGACCGTCAACCGCGAGAACGTCCGGAAGTCCTGCTCCCCCTGCGGATCGCCCGACATGCGACCGCGTGCTGCGATGGCGAGGCCGATCACGTTTGCAAGCGTTCGCCCGTCTCCATTCCGAATTCCGATGTGGGAAACGCCCCGCGTCCAGGCCGCGACGGCGTCATCGATCAAACTGGCGGCGCCGGCCGGCAGCCCCGGCTGCGACCGCAGTTCTGAGACGGCTCGGTATGCCAGTTCGCCAGCCGGCCGTCGTTCGACCTTGCGGTAGAGCACCCCGGCATCCTTCAGCCTTGCACCGGTCACCCGACGCTCCGTCTTCGGGCCGGTTTGGACCAGCTCGATCCCGCCTGCTCGCTCTAACGCTGCGAGTTCCTCATCGAAGGCGTCCCGCAGGTCCATGTTGGCGAAGCCGTCATTGTCAATCAAGGCGATCAGGTTTCGCACGGCGGGGTTGCGTTCATGCCGCGTGAGCAGATCGTCGATGAGTGAAATGACGGTCGAAAACCCGCGCCGTCTCATTCGGCCGCCTTCGCCTCGAGACCAAGCCGCTCCGCGAGTTCGTCATCCGTCGCGTGCTGGGGGTTGATGGCGCGCATCTCCTCGCGGACGCGGTCCTTGACCCGGATGGATTCGGCGAGGGAAACGTCGCCGCTGCGGAATACGTCGATGATGTAGTCCAGGTTCTCGTAGACGACCGCGCGTTTCTCGGTCGGCGCGGCGATGACGACCTGAAGGCCGATCGCCCGGTAGAATTCGAGCAGCGTCCGCTGGTTGGGACCATCCATCTTGCTGAAGGCCTCGTCGAACACCGCAAGCCCTATTCCAAGATCGCTTGGAGCGGTTGCCTGGCGGACGCCGTGGTAGGCGCTGGCGAGGGCCGCTCCGATGACGACGTAGAACGGCACCTGGCGTTCGGCACCGCTGGCCACGCCGCGTCGGCGGTCGAAGCTCGTCGTCCGCCCGGTGGCGACGTCGCGCATCCTGAGATCGTACGTGAAATAGCTGCGGTAGTCCTGAAAGATGGTAAAGTCGAAGGACTCGTCGGCGAGAAGCTGTTCTATCTGCCTGAGCGCCCGCGCGTGCCGCTCGTCGCGAGGCTCGGCCCGGCCGAACAGAGCATCCAGCACGCGCTCGTCGGCCTCACTGTCCTTGGCGAGATGATAGAGGTCGTCGAACTCCGGTTTGACGAGCTCCGCCAGACGATAGATCTCACCGTGAAGGGGGCGTGTGCGGAGCGCCGCCGAAAGCTTCTCCATCTCCGAATGAAGCTGCCCGAAGCGGCTGTTCAGCTCATGAATGAAGGTCGTCTTGAAGAGACGTGAAACCCGATCTGCCGCCTCGTCCGCTTGCTCGCGGTACCGGATGAGTTCGTTGTCTTCCAGCATCGCAATGCCGTCTGACACCCACGGTTTCACCGTGCCGATGATCGGCACGTCCGCATAGCCCTCGAGTGCGTCGGGGAAGTCGATGGCATACCTCCCAAGGGCCGCCCTGATGTCGTGACTGAGCTCTCGATACCCCTGCTTCGCATCGTCCGCAGCCTTCTCCATGTCGGAAGCAATCCTGGCCGGATTTCTAGCGGGATGCCCCCTATATCGCTGTCGGAGCGATCGCATTTGTGCCGCGGAGGTCACGACACTGCGGAACTGTCGACGGCGATGGGCGAGGCACAGGTAAGAGCCGACGCTCTGCTCGCCCGCGCCCAGCCTCTCCTTGACCTCCTCAATCTTCGTTCTGAGCGACGCGCGACTATCGATCAGTTCATCGCGATCTGTCTTGAGGCTGTTCAATAAGGCCTGCAACCGCTTCTCCGCGTCGAGTAGTTCAGGGTCGACCTGGGCCGATATCCGATCGAGTCGGCGCCGCGCGTCGGCACGCCTGTCTGCCAGATCCCCCAGCGCCAATGTGAGCGCTTCCAACTTGTCTTTTTCATCGACCGGTCTGCTGCAATCCTCGAGCCGCCGCATCGCGTCCTCGAAGAAGCGTTTCTTCTCAAGATGAATCCTCAAAAACTGCGAACGCTGTTCGATCCGCTCCCGGAGCGTGGTCTCCATCAGTGGTGCCGCAGCCCGCCCAATCTTAAGGCCGTCCGGTCGGCGCATTTCGGTGATCAGGCCGTCGTAATACGCACCATCGGCCATTACTGCGCGGCCGCTGCATAGAAGCTCATCCTGGTTCTCCGCAAGCCGAACGTTGCCTATCCTGAAGACTACGAACGCCATGGCCAGCTTATCGTCGCTGCGGATCATCGAAGCTAGCGTACCGCCCTCGGGCACGGTGGATCTCGACTGGAGCTTGCGGGTGTTGGCTACGCGGCATCCCGGATAAGCGTCGCGTCCATGCCGCAGGATCTCGGTCGCACGGTACGCGTGCTCTGGATCAACAATAATGGCCTCGCGGTCGCGGGTGAGCAGCGCCTCTAGCGCATTGCGCCACCGTTCGTCGACGATGTCAGCGACTTCACAGAGTGTGCGTGGCGTCATGCCTTCGCGTCGCAGGGCCTCCATAAGTCTCGAAGTTGCGGCATTAAGGGTGATCTGTCCCCGTCTGGCGTTGGCAAGCTGCTTGCTATCCTCGGCTGCCTCAGCCTCAAGTTGCTTGACCCAGACGATGGCCTCGTCTCGTTGGTCGGTCGCCTTTTCCATCCGGGCGCTCGCGGCTTCTGAGACTGCACCCAGCAGTTGGTCCATCTTCGCCGGATCGCGTGGCCAACCGGGCGGCGCGATCCCACGGCTGGCCTCTTCAACGCGCTCGAGCGCACGGAACAATTCGCCTGGGTTTATGACGCTCAGCTTGTCGCGCAAATCCAGGAGTTGGATCGCGCGCGCAGCGCTGAGGTGCCGAGTCAGGAGGCGCTCCATGACGCCCGCATGGTCCCGCTCCAGCCCTCTAATCTCCTGCTCAACGATGGCGCGTTGTCCCTGCGCGCCGGTCGCAGCGAGCTGTCGCTGGACGGATGCGAGCGCCTCGGTCTGATGTTCCATTTCTTCCTCTATCCGCGCAAAATCCTCCATGACCACGTGAATCTCGTGCGCCTTCGACCTTTTTTCACCGATATTCGTCAACAGCCTGGCGAATCCTTCGACCAGCAGGGCGGTCCTCCCAATCGCGCGGCAGGTAAGTTCCTCGGCGAGAAGCCGGTCGAATTCCTCTATCTGGGCGCGGATTGCGCGAAGCGCCTCCAATCTTCGATTGAGGTCGGCAATGGTCTTCTGGATCTCGCGGTAGCGGCGGATAGAATCGCGTAGCTCGGCGATGTCGATCGGCTTGGGCTCGAGCAGGTAGCGGTGCACGAACTGCTCGACAGACGAGATGTCCGTGAAGGAAAGCGCGGCCACGAAAGTGCGGACAAACCGCTCGGGATCCGACGCGCGGCGCCCTGTGAACAGCGCGCGCATGTACTCGCGAATGAACGTCTTGGCGTCGTCCGGCGTGAGAAGCTGACCGCCCATTTCACTGCAGGCCTGGTCGAGCCGACGGCGGACGACAGGCCACACGGTCGGCCGGGACGCGTCTTCGCTGATATCCAGCAGCATCGAGGTGTCGACGCTAATACCCTCGGCGACGAACCGTCCCAGTACCTCTGTCTGTTGTCCGCGGGCGGCCTCAATGGACAGCCCGAGACTCACAGGCATCCGCCGCCTTTCCGTGTCCTCGAAGACAAGCGCGATGTGGCTTCTAGCCTGGTTCCTGAGGAAAATGTCCTGGTTGAGTTGCCCGAGACAGTAGCCCCCGAGCGTGCGGTCCGAACGGCCGCTGCTCTCGCCAGCGGACCGGTTGAACCGGTACAGACGCGACGAACCGCCGGCCATGATCGCCTGTATCAGATCGATTATTGTGGACTTGCCGGATCGGTTCTGGCCGAGGATGGCCGCATCGCCGGCCAGATCGAGGTCGGCCCGTACCATCATGTGCCAGTTCACTAGGACGATGCGCCGCAGTTCCATCATGCCTCGCCTCCCACGACCTGATCGTCTGCGTCGGGCGTGGTGGCGACTGGACGCGACAAGATCTGCTCGAGCGACGCGACGAAGTCGTCGCCGGCGACGCTAGTGACGAGCGCGCGAATGTCGAGATCCATATTCTGCGCGTCCGCGTCGAACTCACCGAGGCGAACGATCGCCTTGCGTTCGAGCATCCGGAGCACGTCGCGGAACTCGTTTGGCGCAAGCGCCGCGCGCCGGCTGCCGGCGACTATCCCCTGATAGGCCGCATACGCCTCGTTGAGTGTCGTGCGGGTGGTTCCGTTGGTGTAGATTTCGCCGAGTTGGAGTGCCTCTTCCCAGAGCCGTCGCATGATGAGTAACGCGATCGTCTCATCAATGCGCAGCCGCGGCAGCGCCGTGCGCTCCGGATCGGGCAAGATCCCCGCCCAGCCCTCGGTCTCCCGGTGGACGAGACGGTAGCCGCCAACATCAAAGTAAGCCTCGACAAGCTTTGCGAGTTCCGACCGGTGCAGCGTTTCCAGCAGCGTCGCGGCCCCACGGTCTTCCACGTGGACGAACTGGTTTCGCATCAGATGTGCGATGAGTTGCGTGACCTTTAGGAAACCGCGCGGGTTCGAGTTTTCGAGGGCGTTGAACTCAAGCAGCATGCCCGACCTCGAGAGTGATGCTGTCGTCGAGGCGCTTCACATGAAAGCCGCCGCAGTCCAGCCACTCGTTTGACACTGCGTCGTCGGACACCACGAACTCGAACCGGTCCTTAAGCGTCTTCGCGAGCCGCGAGTCGGCGTCGGCACCGAGGCCGCCGGCGACCATCACTCGGATGGCTTCGAAGGCCAGGAAATCATCGACGGTCTCGATTCTCAAATAAGCCGCCGTGGTCTCGCTAAAGGGCCGTACCCGTCTTTCGAGGAAACGGCTAACCTTTGCCGGCGAGATGGTCAGGCGATCCAAGTATTCCCGCTCGAGCTGACGCCTGAATTCGCGTATCGGATCTGGCGGCGGAAGGGCAAGGTCGGCGTCGGCGATCTCCGGCCGCGAGCCGCGCGGCTTCGCGAGGAGCTCGGGCGCAACCACGGTCATCCGGGGCTCAATCAATCCTCGTACCGCAAGATCGTCCATGCCCCGCGAGAGAGCATCGTCGAGCCCCTGGATCACATGCTCGCTGCGTTGGAGGAAGTTGGTCCGGCGCCCTGCGTACCTGACCACGTTACGCAGCCGCGTCTCGAGCCTGGACCGGTGCTGCTGGATCGCCTCGAAGGATTCCTCGATCCGTTCGAACACGCGGCGAATCCGGAACAGGTCCTCCTGCACGAGGTCGCGCGCCGCTTGCCCATCGGGAACGAGCCGGGATTCTAGATACGCGTCGGCTACGGCGGCCAAGTCAATCTCGGAATCCTCCAACTCGTCGAGCGAGGCGAGAATGGTCCGCCGATGCCGATAGGGATGCGCCGTGGTCGAGATGGACGTGTAATCTCGCAGGAGCACCCGCTCGACGAAGTCCTCGAAGTAGTGTCGCAGCCGCTCGGCAAGCGTGTCCGAGGAGAGCACCTGCCGATCAACCTCCCGCAGGGCCGCGAGCACGCTTCTCATGTAGCGTCCGAAACGTGCCGAGTCATGGGCGGCCTTGTTGAGGCCGAGAGCGTTCTCCGCCGGTTTCTCCCGCACCGCACGGATCGCATTCCTCACCTCCACCACAAGGCCGCCGAGTTGCTCGGCGCCGCCCTCCTTCAAGGAGCACAGGAATTCGGCGAGACGCATCGCTCCGGACGGCATCTCTACGGTTGTCTTGAGGCCATAGCTCGCCTCGTCCAGCCATCCCGTCTGCAGCATCCGGTTGTAGATGTGCCGGGACTGGCTGATCGCGGTCCCGGTGGCTTGATTGTCCACGCCTAGGACGCGTCGACGCCTGACCCGCCGACCGGTCCGCGTCACGAGGCGGTCGAGATCGACGGCGGCTTCGTCCTCGGCCCAGAGGCTAGGCTCCCTCGTGATGCAGTTGTAGATCACGCCGACTACCTCTGCCTCGGTCGGGAACAGGAGGTCGGACCGGTAGAAGTCGTCGTAGACGGCGAGGATCGCACGCTCATATAGCAGCCGGTTCCCGCCAGAAAACACCGTGAAGATGTCTGGGCCAAGTTGACCGAAAAGTTGCGGACGCGACGCATCCGATACTGAAGATACTGCGGAACTTGCCAAGATTCCCACCCCGATCAGGAAGTTGACGGGAGCCCGTCTGAAGGTCAAGTGCTTAAAGATGATGCCTGCCGGTAAGGCAAGGAAAATGGTTCACCGCTTCGGGCAATGATGAACAAAACGGACGTTTTTCGGATATTGGATATCAGCGTTGGCGCCAGAATGCTGCGTAAAGCGGCCATCTACCCGCTTCCCTCTGCTCTTTTCGGGGCATCAACGCGGTCTAGAGAGTTTGGCTGGTAGCTCGAGGCGCTCGCGCGAAGCAGTAGAGCCTTTTTCAAGGAGATCCGTCTGCGGGATTTTGAGCATGTGCGCGTGAACTATGACAGCGATTTCGGGCTCAACGGAATACCCTTACATGCCCCAATTGTCGAGGTTATCGGCGCGATTGCGCCGGCTACTGGGACCGCCGATAGGAGCGTTGCTCTGAATAGATTACTTGGAAACGGAGCTTGTGTTGCTGTGTAACAAACTGAGTAACAGGGACCGAAAAAAGATCAATATTTTCCATGCGAGGGCTAGGAGGTCGAAAGACGCTCCGTCATTCGATCTGTCGGAAATGCGCGAGGTCGCCGAGATGCGCAGCCCCTGAAGTGCCAGCCCTTGGCCAAGCGGTGCCGCGCCGGACCCGGGCCATTCTGGATGCCGCCGAGGAAACGAGCCGGCAGCAAAAAAGGCAGGCATCAGGGCCTGGGAACTGGGAAGGCGGTGGGCAACCGACACTACTGCCGGGTTGTCGAGTGAGCGACACAGGTTGTTCGGCTTGGCTCCTGCTCTCACCATCATTCAAGTTATTGAATAGTATCGAGAACACTTTTTCTGAGGCTTTCCTGCTCAGTTGGCACGACTTTTGATGCTTCCTTCTAGATGGCGGCAGAGCTGCCGACCGATGTGACGTCGTGGTGATATCGCGATCGGTGGAACGAAGGGAGGAAAGCAGCATGCCACATCTGCGTCGGGTGTGTTCACTATCGCAAAAAGGGCGTCACCTGCGGAATCCGGGCGGCAATACAAGCGAAGATGTCTCTACGCTTCGTGATCTCATTTGCATCCGTGACGGACCGTCATTCCTTATGGAAGCGCATGACGCGCTCTCCGCGGCGATCGCGCAGCGGTCCGGCTTCAAGGCGCTTTGGGCATCCGGCCTCTCGATCTCCTCCAGCCTCGGCTACCGCGATGCGAACGAGGCCTCTTGGACCCAGGTGGTCGACGTCGTTGAACGGATGGCGGACGCAGCGGAAATTCCAATCCTCGTCGACGGAGACAGCGGATTCGGCAATTTCAACAATGCCCGTCTGGTCGCTCGCAAGCTGCGGCAGCACGGCGCGAGCGGCGTTTGCCTTGAAGACAAGGCGTTCCCGAAGATGAACTCCTTCGTCGGCGACCGCCATCCGCTGGCGGAGATCGGCGAGTTCTGCGGTCGCCTGAAGGCTGTCAAGGACCAGGTTCCGGATCCGGAGTTCGTTCTCGTCGCTCGAATCGAGGCGCTGATCGCCGGATACGGTCAGCAGGAGGCGCTTGCACGAGCGCACGCCTATGCGGATGCTGGCGCCGATGCGATCCTGGTTCACTCCTGCAAGTCCGATGCGGAGGAGATCTTCACCTTCACGCGAGCCTGGCAGAACCGATTGCCCGTCGTGATCGTACCGACAAAATACCACCGTACGCCCGTTGCCGATTATCGGGCGGTCGGCATTTCCACGGTCATCTGGGCCAACCACAACCTGCGCGCGGCGATCTCGGCAATGCGTCAGGTGTGCGACCGAATCATCCAGGAAGAGAGCATTGCAGGTATCGAAGGTGAAATCGCGACGCTCGACGAGTTGTTCGAACTGATGAACTACAGCGAGCTCTCAGCGGCAGAAGAAAAATACCTTCCGCGGGCAGTGGACGGCCAAGGACCGCAGCGAGAGGTTCCTTCGAAAAGAATGGATGGAGACGCGCATGTTGGCGCAACGGACAAACTTGTTTAAATCGTCGGGGACCGCGGCCGCCCGCGCCGCGGCGAAGGCTGCCGCCGATGCCGGGATGGAGATTGTTGATCTCACGGCCGGCGAGATCTGGAGCGATCTGGCACCGACGATCCGGGACGGAGCGATCGAGGCGATTCGACAAGGCCTGAACCGCTACACTGACACCATCGGCTCGATGGAGTTGCGCGAGGCGCTGGCACGGAAGGTATCGGTCGAGACGGGGCAGCTTTGGCGGGCCGACGAGCTCGCCGTGACGAACGGCGCCAAGCAGGCTCTTTTCAACGTGGCGATGACGCTGATCAATCCCGGCGACCAGGTCATCATTCCCGCGCCCTACTGGACAACATTCCCAGCGCAGATCCAGATCGCCGGCGGCACCCCAGTCCATATCGACACGCGAGGAAACGGCTACGTTCCACGGATCGACGACATCCAACGCGTCATCACGCCGCTGACCCGGGCCATCGTCGTCAACACGCCCGCCAACCCCAGCGGCGCCGTCTACGACGCGGAGACTCTTTCGGGCATCGCCCAGCTGGCGATGGATAAAAACCTCTGGATCATCTTCGATGAATGTTACGGCCCTTTCACCCATGATGGCCATCGGCATCATCCGGTTGTGTCACTGACCCCCGAGGTCCGGGCCCGGACGGTGATCGTCAATGCCTTCTCCAAAAGCCTGGCCCTCACCGGCTGGCGCGTTGGCTATCTCGCTGCGCCGAAAGAACTGATCTCGGCTGTCAAGGCGCTTCAGTCGCACACGACATCGAACCCGAATGTCGTTGCCCAGCATGCAGTGCTGCACCACCTCCGTGAGGGAGATGGCGCCTTTGAGGCCCGGCTCAAGTGTCGATTGACGGCGGCGCGGCAGGCTGGGCTTACTGCCCTCTCCGAGCTGCAGCGCGTTCCGATACCTGAAGCACAGGGCGGGTTCTATTTCTATCTCGATCTGTCCGGCCTGTTGCGGCCGACGCTCGCCAATGATGACGCCAGGACAGCCGACGACATCGTGGCCGCGCTGCTCGCCCAAGCCGGCGTGGCCGGCGTGTCAGGCACTGCCTTCGGCGATCCCATGGGGCTCAGGCTCTCCTATGGCGTTCCGCCGAAGCAACTCGAGGTGGGCCTCGAGCGTGTGGTCGGCGTCCTTAACGGCTGGAACCGAAAGAATCGTCGCAGCAAGCAAAATAGAAGGGCTTAGACCCATGACTGCAATTGGTCCGAGAGAGGCGGTGATTCTTGCCGCCGGGTTTGGCTCGCGCCTGCGTCCGCTCACCGATCTGCGGCCGAAGCCGCTGGTCGAAGTCAACGGCACGCCGATCCTTCACAACGCCTTGCAGAACCTCGAGGCAGTCGGCGTAAGGGAGGTGACGATCGTTGTCGGCTATCGCAAAGACGCGATCCAATATTCCTGCGGCCGACGCTTCGGTAGGCTCGATATCAATTATGTCGAGTCGACGGTCTTCGACCGCACGGGCAGCGCCTATTCACTCTGGCTGGCACGCGACGCGTTACTCTCGGGAGACTGCTATCTTCTTGAGGGCGACGTCTTCTTTGAGGAAGACGCGCTTCGGCGCTTGACGATAGATGACGCGGCGAATTCAGCCGCAGTAGCGCCTTTCCATCCGTCGATGGAGGGCTCTGCAGTAATTTTGTCCGAAGGCGGATTTATTTCCGAGTTTCGGCTTAAACAAACAGCTGCGGACCTGGTTTCCGGCGGCCCGGCTCTCTTCAAGACAGTGAATCTCATGCGCTTCTCCGACGCGACACTGCGCACGATAATCGTGCCTGCCCTTGATGATCTCATCGGTTCCGGTGCGATCAAGGCTTACATGGAGGAGTTTCTTGCTCATCTTATCGAAAGCCGCGGCCTCCGGCTTGCGGCTGCCCGCTGCGATGAGCTGCGATGGTACGAGATAGACAGCGAGGCCGATCTAAGGACTGCGGAGAACATATTCTCACCCTTATGCGGATCGCCTTCTCCGGCATCAAATCGCGTCGAGATAGGATCGGACGGCTTCCAATGATTATCTATCTTTCAGACCGCGCAAACCAGATCACGATGCTTGGCCTCCTGGCATCAGGAACCGCGCTCTATTTTGCGCAATCGGGCAAACCGGAGCTTGCAATCGCAGCAGCGCTCTGGGCGGTCTTAGCAGACCATTTCGACGGAGTGGTCGCGAAGCGAACGAAAAACCGGTCAGCAGAGACGGCCAGTATGGGGAAGAGTCTGGATGGATTTGCTGATCTCCTGTACGGCGCCGTCATTCCGGCTGCGGTACTCATGCAAATCGGAACAGGCGGTGTCTTGCCGTTTGTAACGGGGCTCGCTCTAATACTCGCTGGTGCTTTGCGATTAAGTTATTTCAGCAATTTCGGGATGTCCACAAAAGGGTATTTCACCGGCGTTCCGCTTTCCTACGACGTTCCGCTCATGGCAGTTCTTCTGCTTATCGCAGCGTGGATTCCTGTCCCACTGTGGAACAATGCTACATGCGGACTCTTCTTGTTGCTCGCTGTTCTGCACGTGCTGCCCATCGCCGTGCCAAGTATGAATCGCGCAATGTATGCAGTGGTCAGCTCCGGCGAGCGCGAAAGCGTCGGCCTTCCGCTGAACTGGCGGAACTTAATGATGGAGGCTCGGTGATTCTGTCGCAAACGGAATGGCAGCCATATCTGGCACGAAGCCCTCTCTTTTTCGGGGAGCGCGCTTGTATGTTCAAAGGCTGTCATTTCGACCGATCAGTGATCTTGCTGTGCCTGCGCTGGTATCTGGCCTACAATCTCGGCCTGCGCATCCGGAGGAGATGATGGCCGAACGCGGCCTGAACGTCGACCATTCGACTGTGCACCGCTGGGTCGTCCACTTCTCGCCCCAGCTTCTGGAGCGCTTCAACGGGCAAGCGCGCCGTCACCGGCAAGTGGCACATGGACGAGACATACATCAAGATACGCGGCCAATGGATGTATCTATCGTGCCGTCGACGGCGTCGGCGACACGGTCGAGTTCTTCTTCAGCGAACACCGCGACCTGCCGGCAGCCAAGCGCTTCTTCCGGAAGGCCCTGGAGCGCCACGGCAGACCGGATCGCATCGTCATCGACGGCAGCCCGACCAATCATGAGGCGATCATTTCCTGCGACGCCGAACACCGTCTGCGGAATCGATCGCGACGAGCGCTGAAGCCGATCCGCATCCGCAAGAGCAAGTACCTCAACAATTGGATCGAGCAGGACCATCGGCGCATCAATCGCCGCTCGTCTAGGCAGCGGTCTTGATCTCGGCCATGACGCCGACGATGTCGTTCACCACCGTCTCGACCAGCTTCTGGTCGTTGCCCTCGGCCATAACCCGAATCAGGGGCTCGGTGCCGGAAGGCCGGATCACTAGGCGGCCGGACTTGCCGAGCCGGTTGCGGGCATCCTCGATCGCGGCCTTGACGGGTGCCGTCTCCAGGGGCTCGCCGCTGGAAAAGCGCACATTCTTCAGGAGCTGCGGCACCGGCTCGAACTTTTTGCAGATCTCGCTGACCGGCTTGTTCTGGCGCTTGATGCAGGCCAGCACCTGCAGCGCCGAGACCAGCCCATCGCCGGTGGTGGAGAAATCAGACAGCACGATATGGCCGGACTGCTCGCCGCCGACATTCAGCCCATGCGCGCGCATGTGCTCGACCACGTAACGGTCGCCGACCTGGGTTCGGTGAAGTTGCAGGCCGGCTTCACCGAGGAAGCGTTCGAGGCCAAGATTGGACATGACGGTGGCGACGACGCCGCCGCCTGCCAGGCGGCCGCTCTGATGCCAGGATTCGGCGATCAGCGCCATGATCTGGTCGCCGTCGACGACAGCGCCGTTCTCGTCGACGATGACCACGCGGTCGGCGTCGCCATCGAGCGCTATGCCGATGTCGGCGCGCACTTCATGAACCTTCTTGGAGAGGCCCACCGGGTGCGTCGAACCGCATTCCTCGTTGATGTTGAAGCCGTTCGGCTCGTTGTTGATGGTGATGACCTCGGCGCCGAGTTCCCAAAGCGCTGCCGGCGCCACCTTGTAGGCGGCGCCGTTGGCGCAATCGACCACGATGCGCAGGCCCGCCAGCGACATGGACCGCGGCAGAGTGCGCTTGGCGAATTCGATATAGCGGTCGTGCACGCCGTCCACGCGCTTGGCGCGCCCGAGCCCATCCGCGTCGGCCAGCGAAATGTCGACATCCTGGTCGAGCAGCGCCTCGATGCGCATCTCGATCTCGTCCGACAGCTTGTAGCCGTCGGGGCCGAACAGCTTGATACCGTTATCGTAATAGGGGTTGTGCGAGGCCGAGATCACCACGCCGATATCGGCGCGCAGCGACCGCGCCAGCATGGCGACCGCCGGCGTCGGAATCGGCCCCAGCAGGAACACATCCATGCCGGCGGCACAGAAGCCCGCGACCAGCGCGTTCTCGATCATATAGCCCGACAGCCGCGTATCCTTGCCGAGCACGACGCGATGGCGATGGTGGCCGCGCTGGAACGACAGGCCGGCAGCCATGCCGACCTTCATCGCAACCTCGGCGGTCATCGGAAATTTGTTGGCCCCTCCCCGGATCCCGTCCGTTCCGAAATATCGTCTCGTCATCTTACTCGACGTGCCCATATATGATTCACCCAAGTGTCGCCTCGTGGACATTCCCACAGGCAGCCAGTGTCCGAGTGACTGGCCGCTTGCCACTCCGCATCTTCTTTGCAGAATACCATGATCGTCAGGACGAAAGGTGTCCTTAGCTCACAATCTGGGGTGAGGACAAGAGCTGTACAAAATCTTGCGCTAAGCCCGAACGGATCGTGAAACTCATGCGGCTCGCCGGGTTGGGGTCGGTAGCCTAAAGGTTCGAAAGCCTTCGGGCATCTGATGCTCGGTGTCCCAGGTGTAGATGCCTGTCAGGTTGATATGTTCCCAACTCAGCGGCGAGATATGCTTCAACAGCGTATCTGGAATGTTTCGCCCTGGCCTGCCGGCCATCTCCCCCTCAAGGAGGGAGATTGGCAGCTTCGCCGCTGCGCCCATCTCTGCAACATATGCCGGTGCTGCCGAGCAGGCTGATGGAATCGACCTCAGCCGCGATCAGCCGGCTGACCAGTTTCCGTAGCGCGTCAACGTCGACTCGGCCGGAACGATCGGCGGGGGTGATCGGAAAAGCAGACAGGCCGTTCGCGAAAAATCATGGTTCAGTTCCTCGATCGGTGGGGGCGAAACCCGGCCAGTAGTGGCCGTCAGGCGTCGGCCGCTTGCCGAAGATGGCTTGGCCGACGCGCACGACAGTGGCGCCTTCCTCGATGGCTTCCTCGAAGTCTCCGGTCATACCCATGGAGAGCCCGGCGAGCGCGGCGTTGTGCTTCACGGCTTTGTCCCGCAGCCGGCGCAGCAGAATGAAGCAAGGCCGCACCTTGGCCATGTCGGAGGAAAACAGCGCAAGTGTCATCAACCCGCATGGCCGGAGACGGGGAAGCTGATCGAGGGTCTCCACGAAGGGCAGCAGCGCGTTCGGATGGAGGCCGAACTTGCTGTCCTCGCCAGACGTGTTGACCTGCACATAGACGTCGAGGAAGCGATCTTCGCGCTCCAGCCTCGTGTTCAGAAGGTCGGCGAGCCGCAGGCTGTCGAGCGCATGAAACTCACGCGCGAAGCGGGTCAGATATTTGGCCTTGTTGGTCTGCAGATGTCCGACGATGCTCCAGTCGATGGCGAGATCGTGAAGCGCCTCGCACTTTGTCATTGCCTCCTGGATCTTGTTCTCGCCGAAGGTGCTGATGCCGACGTCGAAGGCATATCGCAGGATATGGGCCGGCACCGTCTTGGTGATCGGCAGCAACCGCACGGAGGCACGGTCGCGCCCGGCCCGTGCGCAAGCAAGCGTGATGCGCTCTTCAACCGACGCCAGATTGGTGCGGAAGCTGGTAAGGGGATCAGGCCCGAAGCGTTCGACGTCCTCGGGCGAAAGCGGCGGATTGTTCGTGCCCATTGTGATCTGCCCCTGTCGTAGACAAGCTCGTTGGCCTTGAGCCACGTGTAGCCGACGCCACTAAGAAACACGAGGCTCTTGTCGGGCGCTGCATAGATGGTCCGATCCGCCGCCGTAGCGACGGCAGACAATGTGCAGACGGTGGCGAAAGCAAGAATTGCAACTGATGATGTGCAGCGATTCATGGGGCGGCCTCCTTGCCCCCCAGGGATCGGATAGCCCGTTTGTGATTTTCCGTTAAACGTCGGCGGCTCTCAGCGCCTGTACCCGGGGAGTTGTTTGTCGCGTCGACCAGTCCTGGGCATTGGTGCAAAGACGTTGAACTCCGATGCGATGTCGAGGACGGCTTTGGTCGTTGCCCTTTGTCTGGTGCGCACCGCGCTCGTTGCCCGTTCTACATGGGTAGCGGTGGGCTGCCTTGAGCTGGATCAGTTTTAGGGCGAACGGCCTGGTTGAATTCCGGCTCGCGACCCCGTTGCGGGGCCAATTGCAGTGGCGTCGGCAAACGAGCCACCCCCCGGCCCTGCCGGTCATGCGTTCGCCGACCCCAATTCCCGAAGCTCGTCGAGCATGGCGACGTCGAGCCGGTTGGGGCAATCTGCCATGCGCCCCTGCTCCTCGGGGTGTTGCCTGCGCCGTTGCGGGCCAGAGGCCGCGATAGCACCGGCGCAATTAACCAGCGGTGTTGCGTCACCCAACTCTTGTACCACGCCTTGTGACCCGGTCCGGATTGCACCAGACGGAGTTTCCAATGCGTTTTTCGACTCGGCTCACCCCTCGTATCGTAAGCTTCTGTGTCCTTGCACGTTCGGGCACCGCCTCAGCAACGCGCTTTGTGTCCCGCGTCCAATCGTCGACGACAGTGAGGATGGGAACGGTCGGAGACGAAGTCGAGCAATCACCACTGCTTAAGACTCGGCGGCACCAGCATCGGCACGGCCGCGGGCGGTCAGCTTCTCGCGATAGAACCGAAGAGCTCTTGTGGCAATCTCGTCGCCCGTTCCCACACATTTGCGACGGAGGCGGCGAAAGCCGAGATTTGTCTAACGCGAACATGCCCGCTCTCTACGACAACAGCCAAGCATTGCGAGCAGCGCGGAGCCGTGACGAACGACCTTCCAGTCGGCTTATCTCTCCTCGGAAGTGTCGGCAATGTGGCCGCCGGCCTGCCGCCGCCACAGGCGGGCATAAAGGCCGTCGCTTTTGAGTAGCTCCGAGGGGGAGCCCTCCTCGACGATGCGCCCTTTGTCGAGCACGACAATCCTGTCCATGCTGGCAATCGTCGACAGGCGGTGGGCAATCGCGATCACCGTCTTGCCCTCCATGAGAAGCTCGAGTTTTCCTTGGACCGCCGCCTCGGCTTCACTGTCCAGGGCGGAAGTCGCCTCGTCCAGAAGGAGGATTGGCGCGTCCTTAAGCAGGACCCGAGCGATGGCGACCCGCTGACGCTGGCCGCCGGAAAGCTTCACCCCGCGGTCGCCGACGAAAGCATCGTAGCCGGTGCGGTTTTCGCTGTCCTTGAGATCTGCCACGAAGCCGTCCGCATCGGCCAGCATTGCGGCGCGTTCGACCTCCTCCGGCGAGGCATCCGGCCGGCCGTAACGGATATTGTCCCCGACAGAGCGATGGAGCAACGAGACATCCTGGGCAACGACCCCGATATTCTCACGCAGGCTTGCCTGCGTTACGGAACGGATATCCTGGCCGTCGACGACGATTGCGCCATCGTTTACATCGAAGAACCGCAAAAGCAGGCTGATTAGAGTCGACTTGCCAGCCCCCGACATGCCGACGAGCCCGACCTTCTCGCCGGCGCGGACCCTGAGCGATAGATTCTCGATTACCCCTTTTCCTTGACGGTATTCGAACCTGACATCCCTGAACTCGACCGTGCCGCCGACCACGGCCAGCGGCCTGGCTCCGGGGGCGTCGATTACCGTTGGAGGCGTGGTGATGACCGGCATCGCGTCGCGTATCGTGCCCACAGCCTGGAATATCTGCTGCCCTAGCTGGAGAAAGGCCAGGGAGTTGGCGCTGAGCCGCTGAATGATTGCTATTGAAGCAACAAACTGGCCGGTGGTGACAAAACCGCCCACGAGTCCCCAGAGCCCGACGGCGATGTTGGTGAGCGAAAGAACAACGTTCAGCAAGAAGACGCTGGTGTCGGTTGTTAGGTGAATGCGCCGTTCAAGGTGCTGCGTCTCAATGGCATCTCCCATGATGGTGCGCATTGCGCCCGCCTCGCTGTCTTCGGCCGCAAACAGCTTGACCACGTGGATGTTGCTGTAGAGGTCGGTCATGGCGCCGACGACGAGGCTGCGCGCGCGGGCAGAGTGGCGGGACCGGAGGGAAAAATGAGGCACTGCCGCAACCGCGACAGCGACGTTCGCCACGATCCAAAACAGGACCGGAAGCGCCAGCGGCCAGGACAGCATGGCAAGCAGCGAAAGCGAACCGAGAAACTGCACGAGAAAATACGGTATGCTGTAAGACGCTACGACGATCTGCTGCTGCACCGCGGAGGCGAGTTGCGAAATGCGCGACGCCACCTGGCCGGCGAAGAGATCGTGGAAGAAAGCAAGGTCCTGACGTTCGACCGCCTTGTAGCCCTGCCATTGCATAGCCGCGGGCATGCATACGGACACTGCCTGGGAATCCAACGTTTTGGCGAAGAACCTCAGCAGCGGTTGCACGGGGAACATTAGCAGCCCGAGGCACGTAAGCGTAGGCCAAGCTTCCTCAAGGAAAACCGCCGCACCGTTCGTGCTCACCCCGTCCACAATGATAGACATGCCCCAGATTACCGCGAGGTTGATTCCCTCGACCGCCATCATGAAGACGGCGATGGCCCCCAGCACGCCGCGGAACATGCGTGCGAAATGCAAAAGCAGCGCAAACGGACCTGTTGCCGGCAACGGCGCGTAGGGGATATCCAGCGGGCGGATAAGCGTCTCAAAGTAGCGATAGATGCAATGCAAAGGCGACATGACGGGTCAAACCGGCTGATCGGAAGAATGGGTGGGCGCATCGGAGGAGTGCGAGAGCGCGCGCCCCCTTAACTGCCAAGCGCACGTTCCTCGTCTACACACAATGCGTTCCCGGCGCGCTTCGAGCGGACCACGCAGGCTGAGGGGCGCACTTGAATGAACATGCGTGCTGTGGCCACGTTCGAGAGCTGCATAGGGTGGCCTTGGTAGTGCTGGTGGACGGCTTGGCTGAAGGAGGCGCGATCTATGAGGAGGCGCCGCGGCTGGCTATAGCGGTCCAGCTCCCCAGGTGTGGCTGGGTTCATCGTCCTGTTCTGGCCGTCTCATTGCGGGCATCGAGCACGCTCCTGGTTGATTTCTCGGTCCTCCACGACGCCCTGCCGACGTCTCACTTACGAGATCAGCGCAATTTCCGTGCCGGATTTGCGCTCCGTTTCGTTCCACCGCTTGCTCGCCAGCCGGTGCTTGGCTGTAACGGCCAGCGGGTGGGGCTCCGACACTCTTGTTCAGTTTCGGACACAAAAAGGTCGCTATAGACATGCTCGGGAAGACCGAATGGAACCTCGAGCATGTAATCGTCGCACCCGAGCCGAATTTCATCCTCACCGGCTCCCGACCAGGGCGCTTGCTGAAAAGAGCGCTTGCCGCGCCAGCCATGGGTTCGCGGTAACCGCCGCAACCTTTTTCTGATATCGACCTGCGGGTTCACGGAAGAAGCCGATCCCGCGCGTCGCGCGATCGAGCGACTGCCGATCATCTGCGGGGAAGGGACATTCCCTCACGACCTGATCTTTGCATCGGACATTTCGGTCGAACAATTGCAGGAGCTACTCCATGACGGCGTTTAGAAGCCGGGGTCGCTAGGCTGTCGCTGAAGATCGACCACGTTGCGAAAGAGCGGCAGTTTCGCCAGATCGAACTCGTCGAAGGTCGGGCCGTCGTGCTTGCTCACCGCGCAACGCACCGGTCCGATATTCTCCTCCAGCACGAAGATGCCGGTCGCCTCGCCAGGGAGTTCAGCACCACTGCACTGATGCGATTGCAGTTAATGCGATTGCAGTTAAAATGAAGAATCCGAGCTACGCCATTCTCGCAATAAACTGCCAAACCTGACTCAACGACTGCGTTCTCACTATAACTGCCAAGCGACACTTCGTGGATTTCGCGCCGGAAGGCTTCCGAGCCGAGATAGCGGTGAGAAAAATGGTCTTGATTGCCTTGCCGAGTTGGGCCAGCGCCCTGTAGCTTGGGCGCTGCACGCTCGCCCGCGCAAAGCGGCGCAGGATCGATTCCGCATCGGCCGTGCGGTGCTGCAGGGCCGCCGCATATTTGATCAACTCGTCATACTGCTGCTCGATGAGGTTCCAGTCGATCGCCCGTGTCAAGATCGGCAGAAGGCTCGCGCGCCATTTCGGTGTCGGGCACCCCGCACTTCATCGGCAAGAGTACGGGCGACGGTTCCGGCCACGGTCGCCAACCATCTCGTGGCGCACCGCGACGGTCCCGCTCTTATGCCAGGCGAACTGGGGAGCACATGCGCCCCCTGCCATGACGCACGCATCCAGAAGGAAGAGGTGAGAGGTTACGCGAACGGGTGTGATGGAGTGGGAGGCGCATCGCGTTCGACCATCCGTGGAATCGGCAGCCTTGATTAAGGTCTGCGACGTCTGACCAAGGCCATCCATGGCGGAGTGCTCTCGCTGAGGTTAAAGGCAGCCTCTTCGGCTTCGTACCGGGTCAGCCCGGTGAGCGGCCGACCGTATCTCTCGGCGGGAAGCCCTGTCAGGCTATCGATCACAGACCACAGCCCTGGTTCCGACGGCAGAATCTTGTAGCGCCTCATCGAGCCCTCGCTTGCTAGAAGCACAGAGAACTCCCGCTCTACCGCAAGGTTCCGCAGTGCAGCATCAAAATGTTGCGACGCACTATGAGGGATGCAGTTCATATGACGGGCGGGGTCCTTTTGGCGCGCTGCCCGGCTGCCGGGTGCTGGTCGCCGGCCCCGCCGGCCTTGATAGGGCAGCTCTGGGGCTTCGACGTGTCACGCAGCTCGGCGTTCCGGCTCGAGCGGCACGGCCAGCTCGTGTATGCGCGAATCGGGGCAAACCCGCCGGGCGATATCGCAAAGATGCTGGTGATGCGTCAGATAGATCTGACTGACCCCTTGTTTTTGCTCCACCTTTCTTAAGCCCGCTGCAGTTGTCGGGCCGGCTCTGGTCCTTCCGGCTGAGGCCGTGAATGCGCCTCAGACGCCACCGCCATGAAAGCCTGAAGTGCCGCGGAGAGATACTCGTCGCTCCGCGTCACAAAAACAGTCGGCGCCGACCGCAGATTGTCAGATAGCTGGTGTATGATGACCTGTCCGTCGGCTGCCGCATCCTGAACGACCCCCCGAGGTAGCATGGCCATCCCTACCCCGGCGGCGACGCAGCCGATGATCCCGTCCATTGTTCCGAGTTCCATCCAGCGGACATGCGTTACCCCACACGCCGCCAGGAACATGTCCATGCGCCGGCGATAGGAACAGCCCGATCGAAAAGCGAGGACCTTCAGAGCCGGCGATGCGGCCAAGGCCTTCAGATCCGAAAGCTCGCGAAACCGCGGCGAGGAGATCACAACGAGCTCCTCTTCGACGATCGATAGGCTCTTCAGTTCGGGATGAGCGATGGGGCCGGAGACGAACGCGCCATCCAGTTTGCGTCCGACGACCTCGCTGACGAGCTGTTCCGTCGGGGCAGCCTCCACCAGTACGTCGACCTCTGGATATTCTGCAGCATAGCGGATCAGGATCGGCGGAAGGCGAAGCGCTGCAGTGGTCTCCATGGAGCCGATCCTGAGTAAACCGCACGGCGTACCGCGGTCTGTGACGACGCGCTTGGCTTCGTCCAGAAGCTCTCCGACGCGCTCGGCATAGGGAACGAGCTGAATGCCGGTGGCTGTCAGTGTAACCCCTCGCCTGGAGCGATGAAAAAGCGGAGCACCGATTTCCTCCTCAAGCGATTTTATTCTCGCGGTGACGTTGGATTGCACCGTGTTGAGCACACCGGCAGCCCCTCCGATACTGTTTGCTCTCACCACCGCCTGGAAAAACCTGAGGTCGGCGCTGTTCATCGGCCATCTCCTTTTCAGATGAAAAACATCTGATCTAATCGTTTGTCTTAAGTCAAGTGTCGCAATAGCGTCAAAGAAAAATTTCCGGGAACTTCCTCAAGCTGGGAGAAGTATTGATGACGATACGAACGCGTCTGACAGAATTTTTCGAAATCGAGCATCCCATCATCCTTGCCCCGATGACCCCGGCCGCGGGTGGCGCGCTTGCGTCCGCCGTCGCCGACGCCGGCGGTCTGGGCCTGTTGGGTGGGGGATATGCTGATCGTCAATGGTACGAAACAGAGTCGTCGCTGATTACCAATGAACGCGTTGGCTGCGGGTTCATCGCCTGGGCAGTCGAAGCCGACCTTGATCTGTTTGACCGCGCACTTGCGGAGCGTCCGTCCGCGATGATGCTTTCGTTTTCGGATCCGGCGAAGCTCGCGGCACGGGTCAAGCAGACGGGTGTTCCGCTGATTTGCATGATCCACACACTCGAACATGCCCGGCGCGCAATCGACGTTGGCGCCGACGTTCTTATTGTTCAGGGGACCGAGGCCGGCGGCCATGGCCTGGTCGCGCGGTCAACCATGCCCTTCGTTCCCGCAGTCGTGGATCTGGTGGCAAAGATTTCGCCTTCTGTCATTGTCGTGGCGGCAGGCGGCATTGCCGACGGTAGGGGCCTGGCCGCTTCGCTGATGCTCGGAGCAGACGGGGTCCTGATGGGAACCAGGTTCTGGGCTACGCCCGAGTCGCTCATCCATCCGGCAGCCAAGGACAAGGTAGTCGCGGCCTCTGGCGACGAGACAATCCGGACTTCCGTCTACGATATCGTCCGTCAGAAGGCCTGGCCCGCTGGCTATACCGGCCGACTGCTCAAAAACGGCTTCATCGACAAGTGGCACGGGCGGGAAGAAGAGCTGTGCACGCTGCATTCCGAAGAATTGTCGAAGGTCGAGGCGGCATGGGCCTCCGGCGACTATGACACGGCCAACGTGACTGTCGGTGAGGCGGTGGGCCTCATCAACGATCTGCCGTCGGCGAAGGACATCGTTCGCCGAACGGTGCGCGAGGCAGGCGAAAGACTTGGGGTCTACGCATTCGATCAGCGCATCGCGAGCTGACTTACCACGGCCCTGAAGAGAGGGCCGACTGCTTTCAAAACATAAAAGGGGAACTGCAGCATGCAACAGCTACAGGAAAGGGGCGACTCCGTCCGCAAACCAGGTATCTGGACCGTCGTCCTTGCATCAAGCGCCGGCACGGTCATCGAATGGTACGACTTCTATCTTTACGGAAGTCTGGCGATTTTCTTCTCAACGCTCTTCTACCCTGCCAATGAACCGACGGCAGCTGTTCTGATCAGCGTCGCAACCTTTGCCACAGGCTTCCTCGTGCGCCCATTGGGAGCCCTGCTGTTCGGCAGCATCGGCGACCGCGTCGGACGCAAGAGCACGTTCTTGATGACGCTCCTTCTGATGGGCATTGCGACCGCGCTCGTCGGCGTCTTGCCAACCTTTGAGACCGCGGGATATTTCGCACCGATCGCTCTTGTGGTCCTTCGGCTGATCCAGGGATTGGCGATAGGCGGCGAATACGGCGGCGCCGCCGTTTACGTTGCAGAACACGCACCGGCGAACCGGCGCGGGTTCTTCACGAGCTTTATCCAGACAACGGCAACCGTCGGCTTTTTTCTGGCGATTGTCGTCGTGCTTACGTGTCGGCTGTCGCTCGGCGAAGAACTCTTCAAGCAATGGGGTTGGAGAATTCCGTTCCTGCTATCATCGGTTTTGATCGTGCTGTCCCTTTATCTGCGCCTCAAGCTGAGCGAATCCCCGGTCTTCGAGGAGCTTCGCAAAGGCGGGAAGACCGCAAAGAGCCCAATCCGTGAGAGTTTCGCCACCGGTGATGGCGTGCGTTATGCAGCCTTTGCACTGTTCGGGGCGACCGCCGGCCTGGGGTGCGTTTGGTATACAGGCCAGTTCTACGCACTGTATTTCTTGCAAAGCGTGCTGAAGCTTGACTTCCTGACAGCGAACATTTGCCTTGCTGCTGCTTTGGTGATCGGAACGCCCCTCATCGTTTTCTTCGGCGCCTTGTCCGACCGGATCGGCCGTCGCAAGTTGATTGTCACCGGTTTCATTCTGGCAGCCGTGTTCTATGTTCCAATCTATCAGGGCACCGCCGCCGCCGTCGCTGCCCAGAACTTCGTTTTGGTAACAGCGCTGATCGTCGCCCAACTCGTTTTCGTCGGATTGGTCTATGGCCCTATGGCAGCTTTCCTCGTCGAGCTCTTCCCGGCGAAATTGCGCTACACCTCGCTCTCGCTGCCCTATCACATCGGAACAGGCGTGTTTGGCGGCTTTGTTCCCCTCATCAACCTGTCGCTGGTTGCCTACACGGGCAACATCTATGCGGGCCTGGCCTATCCCATTGCGATCGCGATCATGAGCGCAGTCGTAAATGTTCTCTGGTTCCCCTGCGCGCTGGCTGGGGAGCCCGAGGCTGCCCCAACCGGCCTACCTGCGAGGACAATCTGAATCTTCACCGGGACGCCGAGTGCGCGTCCCCGCCCTCTTCCTATTTCCGAGGACGACCCATGCCGCTGATAGAAATTAACCTTCTGAAGGGCCGATCGCCTGGGGAGCAGGACAAGATCCTCGACTGCATCCATGAGGCGGTGGTCAGGGCTTTCCATGTACCGCCAGCCGATCGCTATCAGATCCTGATCCAACACGAGAGATCGCATGTGCGCGCGGAGGATACCGGCCTTGGTCTTTTTCCGTGACGACCGGAAGAAAAATTCGAGCTGATCGTAGGCCGCTCGCTGGCTGAAGACGGCGCGGCTATGATCGCGAACTGCAACGGCGTACTCTCGACCAAGAAGCACCCAATCAGGATATTACCTTTCGTACCGGCAGTTGGGAAGAAGTCCCGTCGCACGCGGAAATGATCGCAGGCGAGTGAGCATGTCCTCGACTGGTTCCATATCCCCATGCGCAATGGAAGCCGCTTCCTTCCGCGGCTAACCCGCTCCTGCCCCGTAACTGCGCGCAGGATTGCTGGCCGGCGTCGCCATCGTCGAGCGCGCCGGGCCTGCGATGCTCGAGATGCTTCACGCCCGTACGAGGGGAGCATGAGGATTTGTGGGGCGGTCAAGCCGCGCGGACCATTTCGCCGTTCTCGTGATTGTCGTTCGCCATGCCGGGATACCATTTGCAGGAAGGTCGACCGCAGGGAGCCATCGAGGGTCTGCGTGCGGGTTTTCAGCAGAAGATGTGCGCGAGGCTGTGTTGCAAAGTCTTCGGTAACCAGGCGCATGGCACGGCCTCTGGTAGTTTCGCCGGAGAGTTCAGATGTTCAAGGGCCGCCATTTCGACCAGTCCGTCATTCTGCTTTGCGTTCGCTGGTATCTGGCCTACGGCTTGAGCCTTCGCGATTTGAAGGAAATGATGGCCGAGCGCGGCATCAGTATCGATAGGCGCCGGTTATGGCCATGGTGCAGCGACCGACCGACGTCACGACCGCCGCTCCGGCCGGTGACGCGCGTGCCGCGGTCGTGACCGGTCTCTCAGCGCGAGCAAGCGACGCGTCATTAAAGCGCAGATCGAGTCGAGAGCTCATTTGATAAGCGACGAGTGGAAAGCATTCATGGCCATTGGTGAGAAGCTTTGCCAAGCAGGAGACCGTGAAGCATTCCAGTGGTGAGTATGTTCGCGATGCCGTCCACGTCAATTCGGTAGAGGGCTTCAACTCCCGCGTCCGCCGTACCATCGCCGGCGTCTTTCATCATATCAGCCAGCAGCATGCCGACCTTTCCACGAGGTTGGCTTCCGATGGTCACAGCGCGTGGTATCCGGGAGCGCCGTTCGGAAAACCCGGCATGGTCTAGAAGTCTTGAGGACCATCTGGTCGCGCGTGCCGCCGGCGCTGCAGCTACTGAGCGTTTTTCGCGTCGCCACGGGGCGTCAGATGCGCCGAAGCCTGGGTGGAGGAATCATCATCAAATCAACCGTAGCTGCCTTTGGTTGATAAATGCCTCGTACGATTTTGAGCAGTTCTTGTTCCGACCCCATCATGCGAAGATCGTGTGACTCTCCAAGTTTTGGCAAAACGAGAGGCATCCCACAGATGGGGCACTCGGCTGCTGCGGGTCACCTTCGATGACAGTCACACTTACTGATCTCGATTTGATTGTTGAACCTCGGTCTTAAGAGCAGCAGTGCTGACCTCGAAATGAGTTTGGCCGCATGGCACGCGCAAGCGGAGCACCCTGGCCAGCCATTGTGCTCCAATCCGTGCTGTTTGCTCTCACAACCGCCTGGAAAAACCGGAGGTCGGCGCTGTTCATCAGCCATCTCCTTTTCAGATGAAAAACATCTGATCTAATCGTTTGTCTTAAGTCAAGTGTCGCAATAGCGTCAAAGAAAGATTTCCCGGAACATTGAAGGAAAGCCAAGCCATGCGCCAAGCAGCGCCCCGCTTTGCACTCGACCACATGGCGACGTCCGGACTCGACGTCAGGGCACTTTTCGCTTTTGCCCGTGACCAGGGCCTGACCGATGTCCAGATCCGCAGCCAACAGCGCAGCAATGCTATTGCACGCGGCATGCCGGCGGCGGACGTCCGGTCTGCCGCCGCCGAAGCAGGCGTTGGGATTATTTCCATCAATGCCTTGCAGCGCTTCAATGAGTGGACTCCTGCCCGCAGGGCCGAGGCGAGCAGGCTCGCCGATTATGCGGCGGCCTGCGGAGCCAAGACGCTCATGCTGGTGCCGGTCAACGATGGCTCCTGGCCTGCCAATGGCGAGCGCCGGGGCGATCTCCGCGTCGCCTTGAAGGCGCTCAAGCCGGTCCTCCAGTCGCGCGGCCTGATCGGTCTCATCGAGCCGCTGGGCTTCCAGACCTGCTCGCTTCGATCGAAGAACGAAGCGGCTAAGGCCATTGCCGCCATTGATGGCCAGTCCGTCTTCCGGCTCGTGCACGACACGTTTCATCACACGCTCGCCGGGGAGCCGTTCTTCTCCTGCGAACTGACCGGTCTGGTGCACATTTCAAGAGTGAACGATCCAATCCACTGGATTTACCCGGATCGCGTCCTATTCGGTTCCGACAATGGCAGCCAGATCCGGGCGCTGCTTGAAGGCGGTTATACGGGCCCCTTCTCATTCGCACCGTTTGTCGACGCAGCCCACCCGCTGGACGATCTCGCAGGCGCACTTGCCGCGAGCATCGATCTAGTCCAACAAGGGCTATTGACGCGAATGGCGGCGTGAGACGCGGGAGTAAATTAGGGGTGTCTGAGACGGCTTTTGGCGTCCCGCGGAGGAGTCATTCGAGACGCCTCCTGTAACAATATCTCGCGCATCCAGACGCTTGCCGCATCACTGTTGTGAAGGGCGGGCCATTGGAGGGCCTCGGTAAATGCGGGAAGCGGCAGCGGAAGTTCGATGATCCGCAGCGGGAAGGTTGTCTTGAAATGCTCAACCAGCCGGAAGGGCATGGTCGCTATACGATCTGTGCCTGAGACCATCGGCGGATCGTGCTAAACGCCTGCACGATAACCTCGACACGTCTCTTGAGGCCATGCTCAAGAAAAACCGCTCCTCGATGCAGGGCTTCAGCTCGGACCCTGAGTAGTGCGATTAACGAACGTCACTTCGCTGGTCGAACGGGTGAACCGCTTCTATCGAGTCGTCGCCCGTGGCGCTTCCATTCCCTATGCTGCCTTCATTTCGCGGTCCTCGCCAAACTGTTCAGACAAATCAAGCCAGCTCTCCCGAGGACAGACGCCGGCAAGCTGTGCGTGGACTTAGCGAAACAGCCGTCCGCAATTCAGCCCTGTCCAGAGTTTGCGAAACACGCAAAAAAGATGAAAGTGCGATGTTCAGCGCATCGGTGCGACTGCACAGATTAAGTCATTTGAAGTTATGCCAAGGGGGAAACGGTATTGGGCAACGGCTCAGGCGCTGGCGAACCTTGAATGTTGCGCATGCATTGGAGCGCCGGCCGATTCGAGCACGATCAACGATCGCTGTGGCAAGCTCACGTCAATGTCCCCGAATTGCATTTCCCTACCACCAGACTACCCCGCTCAGGAGCGCGACGCCGGCAGCACTCCCATCTCCTTGAGCAACCGGCCAGCGCCGTCAATCTTGTCCATGATCCAGAGCATGAAGCGACTGTCGACATGGATGCTGCGATTGCGGTCTGCGGCATATGCCCAATCGGAGATCACTCCATCAAGCGTGCCATCGAAGGCGAGGCCGACGAACTCGCCGCGCCCATTCAGCGTGGCCGAGCCGCTATTGCCGTTGGTGATGTCGGCGGTGGACAGGAAGTCGACTGGAAGCGTGCCCAGCGCCGGCGCGACATAGGGGCCATAATCCTTGGCTCGGATCGCTGCGATAGCCGCATCTGGAGCATCGAACTCACCCTTGCCCGTTTCTTTGGCCAGAAGTCCCTCCGCCGTGGTAAAGGGCATCCAGATCTGCCCGTCGCGTGTTCGCCCCGCCACCTTGCCCCAAGTGGTGCGCAGCGAGCCATTCGCGTCGGGATACATCGGCCGGCCGATTGCCTGCCGATAGGCACGCTGGCCGTGCATGTAGATGGCGCGAGCCGCCTGGCTGCGTCCAGCGCGGTCCTTCGCAGCGTGCTCCGCAGCTAAGTCGCCGGGGTAAAGAGCGAGCGCCAGCTTAATGAAAGGGTCCTCCGACGCCTCGAAGGCAGCAGCGGGCTTGTCAAGCCAGCCGAGCCGCATTGCCGTGTCTGCGAGTTTGGTGTCTGCATAGAGTCGGTCAAGGCCAATTTGGCCCAAAGCGCTTTCGAAAGCAGTATCGCGATCCTTTGCGTCCAGCCGGCGATATTCGTCGAGTGCGGCCTCGAAAAGCTTTCGATCGATGTCTGGCAAATAGCGGCGTTCGATCTGCGTCAGCTGATCCGAGATTTCTTTACGGTCACGATCCTGAAAGCCGCTTTCACGGTCTTCATCGGGCTTCTCGTGCTCCTTTGTCCAGCGATAGAGAGTGCGTGCCGATGACAGTAGTTGCGCGCGATTGAGCAACGCCTGGCGCAGCCTCGCCAGCGAAGCCCGGCTATTCTCGCCCACCATCGCGTCCAGTTCGCGGATTGCTGCGTCAAAGCGCGTCTGCCGCACGGGATACTCAGCGACCCAGGCGCGAAAAGCTTCCTCCTCGGTAGCCTTGCGCGCGTCGAGGCCGATCGCGTCGGCGCCGGCTAGATCGCCCGCCAGCTTCTTCTTGTAGTTTTCCACGCCTTGTAGGATGGAGGCGTAGCGGATCTGCGCTTCGCGATTGCCTGCCGTGGCTTGGTTGATCTGAGCGGCATAATCCGAGAGCAAACGCTGGGACAGTGGTTCGTAGTCGGCGAAGTTGAACCGGACTTCATCGGCGGTGAGGAACCGCTGGGTTGCGCCGGGAAAGCCGGCGACCATCACGAAATCGCCTTCTTGGACGCCTTCACGGGCTATGGGCAGCCAACTCTTTGGCCGGTAAGGCACATTGTCACGCGCATAGGGCCGGGAGGAACCATCAGGAGCGACATAGGCGCGATAGAAGCCGAAATCGCCTGTGTGGCGCGGCCACATCCAATTGTCCGTTTCGCCGCCGAAGTTACTGATGCCGGGCGCGGGCGCGTAGACGAGGCGCACGTCCTCAATTTCGAGCTTCTGCTGGAGATGGTAGGAGGCGCCGCCATAATAGGGCATCACGTCGCAGCGGCGATTGGGCTGTTCTTCACACGCGGCGATCAGCGCCTTGCGGTTCGCTTCGAGCCGCTCATAGCGGGCAAAGCCGTTCAGCTTGTCCGAGACGCCCTTGAGCATGTCAGCGGTCACATCCCGCATATCCTCGATCACATAGATGCGGCTGCCGGGCGCCGCAGGCAATTCTTCACCCAGGCTCTTCGCCAGAAACCCGTTGGTGAGATAGTCTTGGCTCTCCTTGCTGTTGTACTGGATGGATTCCAGCACGCAGTGATGGTTGGTGGCGACCAGTCCTTGCGGACTGACGAATGAGGCGGAGCATCCGCCCAGTGAAACGATCGCGTTAAGCGGAGCAGCGTCCAGACGGCTCAGCTGCGCGGGATCGATCTGGAGCCCATCCGCGCGCATGGCCGCGCCGACTTCTGCACTCTGGGCCGGCATCCACATGCCTTCGTTCGCCAATGCAGCAGTGGCCGTCCACAGCAAGGCGATGGCACTTACCCAAGCAACCCTATCACATTCGCAGTTCATACTGGTGTCTCTCCCACTCTATCTACTGTCTCCGCCGACTGGATCGATGAGCTATCGGGCTGGCCGGCGACGCCAGCGCCTGCGCGGCTGCCACTGGGTGAAGACTAAGGGGACGGTCAACGCAAACATCTGAATGACGCTTCCCTCACATCGTATCGGTTCCGTGCAACGTTTGCGGATTATCCGTTGCACTAATCGTGCCAAATGAATAAAGCTTTCAACGACCCAAATGGTAAGCTGCCTTCCATGTCCGACCTCCGACATTTCGTCGTAGACCCGACACCCTCGTCCTCGCCAGCGACGAAGCCCGCTGCCGAACGGCCGTCGCTGGCCATTGTGAGCGAACGCGAGCTGCGGCGTATCGAGGTTTTGTCGAAGATTGTTGAGCGGCGAATGACGAGCGTTGCGGCGGCAAGTTTGCTCGGCGTTTCAGTTCGTCAGATCCAGCGGCTGTTGAAGACGTTCCAGGCGGATGGCGCTGGGGCTCTCCGGCACAAGGCGCGTGGCCGGCGTTCCAACAATCGCATTGTCGATGGTGTTCGCGACTTCGTGCGAGAGCTGATCCGCGAACACTACATCGACTTCGGTCCGACGCTTGCCCGCGAGAAGCTGATCGAACGGCATCAACTGGCGGTCAGCAAGGAGACGCTGCCTTCGCCAACAAGGTTTTAGCACGCCTGATCTTCCTCGATGAGACGTCGACCAATACCAAGCTGACCAAAGACACCGGCTGGGTAGCGAAGGGCGAGCGCTTCAGGACGCATGCGCCGCCATTCGGCCAATGGCAGACGCAGACCTTCATCGCTGGGCTGCGATGCCACGGTCTTGTCGGACCGTTGATCATCAACGCGCCGATGAACGCCGCCATCTCCGAACGCTACGTCGAAACTCTCAAATCGCTCCCGAACTGATGCCCGGCGAGGTGCCGCTGTCAATCTCGAAACGAGATGACGGTCGCTGAGGTCGCAATCGAATGAGCTTGATCCGGGGCCCGTCTTTTTTGCGTGCGAATGTCTGGTCCAATGGTTATCAGGCAGGGAGCAGTTGTATCCATGATTTGGATGCATCGATCCAAACAATCTATTTGTTCAATTTATCACTCTTCGCAAAAAGCTTTCCGCGGTCCGTCATCGGCGAGCGATTGACCAGCGGCCTGAGCACAGTCCGCTCGATGGTGAAGCCCAGCGCGACCATGACCGCGA
>NZ_JBVVQJ010000040.1:0-63212 GCF_055811475.1 Mesorhizobium sp. WSM4829
CGAACGCGGATGAAAGGCGTAACGGACAATCTTCTTTGCCTCGCCATCCTGATAACGGGCATTATGAGCCCAGTCCGACCGGAACCGGCAAGTCGTGGCTGGCCGGCGCCTTCGGCCGGCAAGCAGCAGGGCTCGATCGTTTCGTGCTCTATGTGCGCGTGGCCCTGTTGGAGGATTGCGCTCGCCCATCTCGATGGACGCTTCCCAAGCCTTCGATCAGGATCGCCCGCTCGCAACTGCTCGTCCTGATGGCTCGGAACCCTTACCGAGCAACAGCGCTCGCATCTGTTCGAAATCGTCGAGGAACGATATCGCCGCACCGCCCAGGTCCCGGTGGCCAGATGGCACGACCTCATCGCACCTTCACCGTCGCCGACGCCATTCTCGAACGGATCGTCCAAACGCACACCGCACACCGGATCGTGCTCCAGGGCGACAGAATGCGGAGAGCAAAAAGGCCGCGCCCCTAAACCGGCCTCAAACCGGCGAAAGCAACCATCCGTGAACGCAAAAGGCACCCAAGGACGGTCGCCGCCAAACTGCCCGGAGATTGGCCAAACACTGTCCCGCTTTTGCGAAATGCGCATCGATGCCCAATCGGCATTCACCAGGCAACATGGAGCTCCCAGGTTTCGCGTCGAATCGCCTGCTTTGTCCTCACCAAGTCATCTTACCCGAGCCGGACTTCCCATGACCTTCGCAGCTGCGGCAACCTCTCGAGTGACCACGCTGCCAGCGCCGACGGCCGCATCATCGCCAATCGTGACGCCCGGCAGAATGATTGCTCCATCACCGATCCAGGCACGACTGCCCATCCGAACAGGACGCCCGAACTGCATCCCAGATTGTCTCTGCTCGGGATCATGTTGATGATCGGCTGTATAGATCTGCACGGCAGGGCCAATTGCCGTTCCTTTGCCAATTCTCACCTTTGCCACGTCAAGGATGACGCAGTTGAAGTTGAGGCAGACGTCGGCCGATGGAATTGAAACCTTAATCGCAGAAAAAGGCGGACGGATGACCGCTCCGGGTCCAATCTCTCCGAGCCGCTCGGACAAGAGCGTATGCCAATGATCCGCAGTCGGCCCAGTCCATCATGGGCGCCACGGCTACTCTATCGTCTTGATTTCGCCATTTTTTCTCTAACATCAAATCGTTAGACCTACCGAGTGCACACAAATTTACGCCCGAATACGACCCTCTTCGCCATGCTTCGTTCTCTCAGTGCACACGGAGCGCACACGAAAAAGTGGCTACCTACACAAAGCTCTCGTCCGGTTCCTTGCGTGTCCAAGTCCGTCGCAAAGGTCGCTACGTCAGCGAGACCTTCCTGCGCCGAGACGACGCACGGCGCTCGGCGACCGAAACCGAGCGCCAAGTCGCTCGCGGTGAGACGCCCACGAAGTCCCGTATAGCGCGCCTGAAAACTTTCGGCGAACTCATCGACCTTCATATCGACGACATGTGCGATGTAGGCAAGTCCCCTCGCCGCTCCAAGGCCGCAGCCCTCGATATGCTGCAGAGGCATCTTGGGAAGTGCAGCATCGCCGCTCTCGATCGCGAACGGCTCATTCGCTTTGGTCGTGATCGAGCCGCCCAAGGTGTTCATGTCAGGATGAATAGCCCCATCACGGCCAACAGCAAGCGCGGCTGGGCAATGCTCAGCATCCGCGCCGCGGACAGGAATGCCGCAGCCGACAAACCCAGAGATGGAAAGCTTGGGTCTGGCAGCAGGCTTGCAGCGACCGGCGCGCGCTTCCAGTGGCGCCATCGAGCCTAAGCACCCGCTGTGCGAGAGGATAGCGCCAGCAGACAAGCCTGCGCTCGGCCGCCAACATACGGCCGACGCTGGCGACGTCAGCTCTCGTCACGCCGCAACGTAGGCTGCCTCGACAGCCGGACCGACCGCCCATCACGAGTCACGGGAAGCCCCCTCGACGAGGTTTGATGTAGCCGATCCACCGCCTAATGACAGCCGACCAGAGGCCACCTTAGCGACCTACCGGGGCCTGTTCCGAGAGTTCGTTTCCGGTCGCGCGAGGCTCCGTCGCCCCTAGCCGCGCCCGCTTCCCGGCACAGCCTTCGCAAGTCCTGGCTCGACGTCGCGCGAGCGGCGGAATCGCGTGGGATCGTCGATCGCCGTCATGAACGAAAGCGTCGTCACCGGCCCGACGCCGGGGATCGCCATGAAGCGCCGGCACGGCTCGCTGCGACAATCGTCACGACGAGATCATGCAGCCGGCAATACTGTTTCCACAACGCCGCGCGTGCCGACAGCATCACGTCCATCAGTTCGGCCGACAGCGGATCGTCCGCCGCCGCCTGACGCACGGCTTGTTCGAAGGCGCCACGTCCGACCTACTCAAGCGGATGCCGAACGACTTCAGCGAGTGGCGGACGGCATTCTCCAGGTCGAGGAACTTGGCCTACAGATTGCGTCGGTGGGTCAGCAGAAGCCGCGTGCGGTAGCAGCTCTCCGACTTGATGTAGGCCTCGCGGAACCAGCCGGTGCCTATGATGTGGCGATGCCGAGCGCATCGGCCTTGTCGGTCTTGTTGCGCTGCGCCGGCATCGCGGCGCGCGCATGCTGCGTCTCCAGGCAGATCACTGGCAGGCCGAGTCTCTTGAGTTCCGGACGCAGC
Organism: Mesorhizobium sp. WSM4829; assembly: GCF_055811475.1. Classification (NCBI taxonomy): domain Bacteria; kingdom Pseudomonadati; phylum Pseudomonadota; class Alphaproteobacteria; order Hyphomicrobiales; family Phyllobacteriaceae; genus Mesorhizobium; species Mesorhizobium sp. WSM4829. The sequence goes on from NZ_JBVVQJ010000040.1 coordinate 2,643, forward strand.
CAGGCAACAGCGAGACGGCCTCGTGGCCGACGCGGCGCAGTCGCGTCAGAAACGGCTTCAGCACCGCAGCGCCTCGAGTCGGTCATCACCGCCATCTCCAGATGCACCGCGCCTTGATCGTCGACGACGCAAAACCGCCGTCTGGTCCATCGCCATCGTCCACCTCCGGCGCTGTTTGCAAGCAGGTTTTAATTTGCAGCGGCTCGGCTGTGATTGGGCTTGGCTGGCCCCACAATGGCCGATGATCACCGGCAGTTTTGGGAGCTGCGCTTTTCGAAGCATGCACTCGCTACCCATCTCGTAAGATGTAAATTAGGCTTCGCCGATGCGTCGATTCTGGTGGGTTAATCACAATCAGACGGCCCGCCAAGAAATCGACGGGCAATACCTTTGGTCGCCTAAGGTCGAGAGGAATGGCGCGCGTAGCGAGTTTTACAACAATATGCGCCGCGCCACGCCAGGTGATTTGGTATTGTCTTATTCCGACCAAGCCATCAGGTACGTAGGGCGAGTAGCCGAATTCGCCTTTGCTGCACCCAAGCCTGCAGAGTTTGGTGTCACCGGCTCTTACTGGAACACCGACGGATGGCTCCTACCGGTCTTCTGGACCCCACTGACACCTCCGGTGCGACCTCAGCGAATAATGGAAAGGCTTGGCCCCCTCCTGCCGTCCAAATATTCCCCAATCCATCCGAAGTCTGGCTCGGGCAATCAAAAGGCCTATCTCGCTGCAATCCCGGATTCGGTTTTCAGTGAGATTGCGGCGCATTCCCATTTTGATCGAGACGTCTTAGCTCGCGGAGGATCGAACAGCCTCACGTACCAAGTGGTCACAGAACTCCTGGACGACATCGTGGAAAGGCAGGTGCTGGATGACGTTCGATTGAGCGCCACGATCAAAGAGATGATCGTCAAAGCGAGGCGGGGCCAAGGCAAGTTTCGAGCAGACGTCCAGGCCGTCGAGCGAGAGTGTCGCTTGACGGGGGTAGACAAACCCTCTTTGCTGATAGCAAGCCACATAAAGCCCTGGCGACTATGCAGTTCATCCGAAGAGCGCTTGGACGGGATGAATGGACTGATGCTTACACCCGACGCTGATCTGTTGTTTGACCGCGGCTTCATCAGCTTCGAGGATGACGGTGAGATTTTGGTCTCGCCGCGCTTTGACCGCGACGACCTTCGGCGTCTCGGCTTCCAACGACATACCTGGGAGCAGCTTGAATTTGCCGAAGTCCCGACTCCTTGGCGGACAAAAAGTTTCGTGGCGCCTCAGCGCACCTATTTGGCCTTCCACCGCTCAGAAGTGTTCGTTGCATGATTCCACAAGAGAATGCGGCATAGCTCGAGGGAGATGGGGCGGGCTTGATAGCAAATCCAATTGAGATTATCAGACTTGTGCGAGAGTTTACCGGGCCTGACTTGACTCGGACTTTGTCCCGCATCAGGGCACCGTGCGCGGCGTGAGCGCTGCAAACTGCGCGAGCTTCCTCGAAAGCGCGGGCGCGGGCCGAGAGGCACTGGCCGCCGCGGCAGAGATGAAGCGGCTGGCTGGTCAGATTAACGTCACAATCCAGCGCTCGGCATACTGTTGTGCCTACCACACATTCTAGAACCCGGCGAGCATGTGGAATATGTATCCTTAGGTGCCGGGAACACTGGACGACGCTTCGATCTCGAGACCAACTTGCGGGTGGTGGAGTTCAAGTTCATCCACTGGCGCGGCGGGCCTGAAGCTATCCGCCAGAATTCGGTCTTTAAGGACTATTTCCTACTCGCAGATCACGTCACAACCAAACGGAAGCAACTTTACCTGCTTGGCACGGAGCAGGGGCTGGCCTATCTGAGAGGAAGACGAGCTCTGAATAGTGTGTTGAGCCAAAATGAGAAGGTGCGTTCGGTTTTTGCGGAGCGCTTCGGCGAGCGCTACCGTACTGTGGGCGAATACTATGCCGAGCATGGCAGTGCTGTCGTGATTGACGATACATCACTATACCTTCAGAATTGGCGGAACATCTGGTGGAAGAGACGACACTGGACACCGACGGCTCCTAAGCGAAGACACTCGTGGGGTGCGGATAAGATCGCGGGGGGCATGGCGTCGAACATTCAGATCGGTCAGTAGGCCTATGTTTGTCGGAACCGGCTTCCAGCGCTTCCCGACCAGGGAAAGGCGTTCTATAGGGGCGAGGTCAACTCGGGATGGGCGATCCGTTCGCGTCCGAATGCCCGATGGGACGGACAGCGATCTGGTAGCGACGAAGTTCGTTCATCACCGCGTCGGCGCGGCCATTCTTGAATTTGGTGACTTTAGTTCGGAAGCCACGCTTCTCGACCCGCTAGCGAAGACGTTCTACAATACTGCCGCCTGCTTTTCGGAGATGACGACTACGTCCGCTCGTTCAAAATCCGGAGCCGGACCGAACTTCATCGCCTTTGTGAAACAAGCAGCTTTCATCCCTTCGAGCACATCGTTGGCATGGCAGCAAGGATGGCGAGATCTGCGCTGCTGTGGAAAATGTTGCGGTTGAGGCAGCGATTGGAGAGTTCGCTCTCAACAGCCCTCAACCGTGGGATTTCACCGTCCTTTGTTGCTATCTTGGGCGAACCGCATTCGGCAATAAGTTTTCGAACGCCGGTTACTGCAAGAGCATGGTCGCCCCCGACAACAGTGTCCATGGTGCCGTGTCAGCGCAGTTTGTCCAGACCTATCTGATCAAAGCTCTGCTGGAAGGAGGGCTTTGCACGGGGGCCGAAGTTTGACGCAGATGGCGCATGGGGCGTTTTTTGAACCGCAATCAAGCCACATTCGCCCGGTTGCAGGGCATTTTTGCCCGCCTCGGGGGCCCAATTGGCCCCCCTCGGCGGATTTTGGGCAGACTCCGCCCCCTCATGCCGGCTTCCTCACCGGGAAGAGAACGGCGGTCGCCCGTTGCAGATTGTAGCTGCAGCCGGCAAGCACGCACTGCGTCCGGTTGGTCGCCAGGTTGAAGAAGCGCAGCCGCCGCATGCCGTAGCGCTGCTCGAACACCGCAAACGGCCGCTCCACCGCCGCCCGCACCTTGGAGATCAGGCGGTTGCGCTGCTTCTGGCGCGGCGTCAGCGGATGGTGCTTGTTGGGCCGATGCATCAACCGGTCCTTGATGCCGGCCTGCTTAAGCCGGGCATGCCGGGCATGGGTGTAATAGGCCTGGTCGCCATAGGCCGCCTCCTCGTCGCCGCAGATCAACGTGTCGGCCGGCTCGGTGTCGGTGATCGAAGCATCGGTGAAGTGCATCCGCCGGATCAGCGTGTGAGCCTCGTCGACGCCGTTGTGCACCTTATAGCCGAACACCGTCTTTTTGCCCTTGCGTCCCCAACGCGCATCGGGGTCGGCCGATGGCCGCGCCGACGTCTCCTCACCCTTCTTCGGCTTCGCCGGCGGGCGGGCGGCGGCCTGCATGAACGATGCATCAATCAGCGTGCCGCGCTTGAGGATCAGGCCCTTCTGCTCAAACTGCCGGGTGATCTCATCGAACACCCGATCAATCAGCCCGTCGCGCTTCAGCTCTTCGCGGAAGCGCCACAGCGTCGAATGGTCCGGCGTGCGGTCCGACAGGCTGAAGCCGGCAAAGCGGCGGAACGACAGCCGGTCGCGCAGTTGCAGCTCAAGGGCGGGGTCGCTGAGATTGTTCCACACGCCCAAAAACAGACAGCGCAGCAATGTCTCGGCTGGATAGCTGGTGTTGCCCTTGCCCGGCCCGCTGCGCTGACCAAGAAGTGCCCGGATCGGCATCCAGTCGATGACGGTCGCAATCTGGTCGAGCTGCGTCGTATCCGACCACGCCAGCCCGTCCGCCAGACTAGTCTCTGGCGGCGAGGCAGGCATGAGGCTTGATCACTGGAGCCACGTCCAACGCTGTCTGCTGCCAGCGCGAGATATTTGGTGACCTTTGGTGAGTTCTGGTGTATTATTGTGCCGAAGCACGTCGGGGTATACGCGATATGTCAAAGGACGAGCCGCGGCTCACCGTCACGGTCGAGCCTAAGATCTATGAAGGTTTGTTAGATGTCACCGACCGTCGACACCCGCGGCTGACGAAACGCTATGTGATCGAACTCGCCCTCACCCGCCTCTTTGAGGACGTGAATCGTGGGCAACTACAGCTTGGCTTGGAGGTGCAGAGTGGCCGACGCAATTGACGCGCCGGATCTCCCGGTCATCTCGCTTTTCTCAGGGGCCATGGGGTTGGACCTTGGCCTGGAGAGAGCCGGCTTCCGTGTGGCAGTGGCTCTTGAGTGCAACCCCTACGCGGTGGCAACGATCCGGAAGAACCGGCCAGATCTGCCGCTGATCGACCGTCCTATCGAGGGTGTGTCGACCGAGGAGATCCTAGAGGCAGCCGGCCTAAAGCCGGGTGACCCTGTTGTGGTCGCCGGCGGCCCTTCATGTCAGGTTTTTAGCACGGCCGGAGCTCGCGGCTCCCTCGGTGATCCGCGCGGGGAGCTCTTCGAGCATTTCGTCCGAGTGGTGCGCGAGAGCCAGCCACGGTTCTTCGTCATGGAGAACGTTCGCGGGCTTCTGTCGGCAGCCGCCCGGCACCGGCCGCTGAGCAAGCGTGGTCCGGGACACCCTCCCCTTGCACCTGACGAAGAGCTCGGTTCGGCATTTCAGGTCGTCGTGGAGCACCTGCGCGATTTGAAATACTACACTGTCTTTGACATCCTGAACTCCGCGGACTACGGGACTCCCCAGACGCGGCAACGTCTCCTGTTGCTGGGGAGCCGCGACGGTGAGGCCCTCAAGATGCCGGTGCCGACGCACATGCGGGAAGGTGCGGACGGCAAACCCCGATGGCGTACTCTGCGAGATGCCGTAAGCGGTCTCACGGATCCGGTTCCAGAATTCTATACGTTCTCCCCAGCCAGGGAGAAGTTCTTGAAACAGGTACCTGAGGGCGGCAACTGGCGCGACCTGCCACATGAAGTGCGCAAAGAGGCGCTCGGTCGCGCGTTCGACTCATGGGGCGGTCGGTCTGGCTTCTTCCGCCGCCTTGCCTGGGATCGACCGAGTCCGGCCCTCACGACCCGTCCCGATAGCAAAGCGACGAGCCTCTGTCACCCGACCGAGCTGCGTCCGCTGAGTGTACGTGAGTATGCTCGTGTCCAAGAATTCCCTGACGACTGGACATTCGCCGGCCCTGTCCGCAAAAAATACGAGCAAGTTGGTAACGCTGTCCCCCTCGGTCTCGGCGAGGCAGCCGGCCGTGCGCTCCGCAACATCATGTCCATGCCTTCGGTTGCCGGACGGTTTGGGCACGTCGAGTGTTTCAACCTTGACCTGTTGACGAAGCTCACGAAGCGTCCGCGGACAATCGTGAACCCACCGCGTATGCGGAACGATACCGAGACGGAGACGATCACTGGCTGGTACAAGGAACCGGGCCGGTTGCGGCGAGATGCGCTTGCCTACGCGGCGCCTGAGATCGAGGATGAACTCCGCGCGCTTATGCGCCTAGCCGCAGTCGCGGAGGTACCTGATCTGTACGAGGAGTCGACGAACTGTGATGGAGAAGGCGCGGCGGGTGACTGGCCTGCTGAAGGCGAGGTACCGCTCGCCGCGGCTGAATAATAAAGACGACGCTCTCGACGAGCTCTTTTTTATCCTCTTGTCGCAGATGACGACAGGACCGAGCTATGAGCGTGTCTATAACCGCTTGAAGGCAGCTGTACCGAACTGGTCGCAACTGCTGAAAATGGATCTGACTGTCCTGACAGCCCTCATTGGAGACGCCGGTCTCGCCAACCAGAAAGCACCACGTATGGTCGCTATCGCCAACCAACTCGCGCGAGACTTTGGAGAGGTCACACTCGAACCGCTCCGACGGATGACGGACACAGATGCAGAGACTTTCCTCACCACGCTGCCCGGCGTCGGACTGAAAACCGCGAAGTGCGTGCTCATGTACAGCCTCGGTCGCAAGCTGCTCCCGGTCGATACGCACGTCGCCCGCGTGTCCCGCCGACTGATGCTCGTTGGAGATGCGCCGAGCCGGCTCTTCGTCGCCAGTCTGGAAGCAGCGGTGCCGCCGGACTGTAGGTACGACTATCACGTAAATGTACTCCAGCACGGTCGAGAGCTGTGCCGGCCCTTGCGTCCCAAGTGCCCAGAGTGCCCGCTCTTAGCGCTATGTCCTTCAGGATACGATCAGCGCCAAAGCAACGCGGGTTGACCAAGGTGGGGGCTCGCACCAAGCCGCCCCACGCGGAGAGCCGCGACAAGCCTCTCCCGCCCGGGTGGACGTAAGGGTTTAGGCGAAGCGCGGCAACCTGTCGATGACTGTCAATGTGTCCGTCGGTAGCGGCGTTTCGTGCTGGTGGCTTGGCACGCCCAGTGTCAATCTTTCATCAGGAGGTCAGCGGCAGCTCGAGCCTCTTCCAGGAAAGTATCGCGGGTGGGCGGAGGGGTGACCACGTCTCCGAGGAGCGACTGTGCGGCCAGTTCCTTGGTTACGAGCCGCTCATACTCCTGGATCTCGAGGGTCTTGTCGCAGAGCAAGATGAGATACTCAACGTCCCGCTGCTGGCCGCGCCGATGGATGCGGTCGAGACTCTGCAGGTAGTGCGCCGCTTGGTTGGACAGCGATTCGTACACTGCAAATCTTGCACGATGTAACGTGAGGCCGGCCCCGGCAGCCGCTGGGTTGGCCACCAAGATCATCGACTCGTTGTCCTCCTGAAAGCGGCGGACCGTCTCTCTACGCGTATCGGTGTCGGTAACCTGCCCGTCGTAGCGCATGGCTCCATGCGCCTTATAGCGCTCGACAATAGCTGTGATCGACTGCGTATAGAAAGACCACACTAGCACCTTTTCGTTCGCCGACATCAACCGGCTGACCACGGCGTCTAGCGCTTCGAGCTTCGCGGGCGTCTCGCTGTATGAGGGATCGATCGCCGAAGGGTTCGAGCACAGCTGGAGGAGCGCAGATCTGCGGGCGAGGAAGTTGGCGTATCGGCGCCCGAACCCCTTCTCGTCGGTCTGCTCGATATCCGAGACCAACTCGTTAAGGGTATGCTTGTAGAGGCGTCGCTGCTGCCGGGCGAGCGGGACGAAGATGCGTTGAAAGCTCTTCGCCGGGAGGTCGGGCAGCACCTCCGCCTTCAGGTGTCTAGTGTATAGGCCACGCTTGTCGATCACGGACTGCACGACGGGAGCCGCCTCCGCTCGATCAGCAGGGACTTCGACACCTTCGAAGGCGAGGCCGAAGTCAACTAGGCTGAACTGCTGGACAAGGTCCTGTGGAGCATTCGGCGCAGGCGTCCCGCACAGTACGTAAGCGCGACCACACCACTCCCTGAGCCTCCGGATGGCGCGGGTCCGCCGCGCGTCCATGGACTTGATAAAGAACGACTCGTCGACTGCGAGGACCGTACGGCCTGGACGACTGCGGAGCAGTGCAGAGAGTTCTTCCTCCATGCTCACGGCAGTTTCGAAGTTAGTGACCAGTACCTCGGGGTCATCCTGCAATACGCGACGCTTCTCGCGTGCAGATCCTGAGACCACTGCTATGCGATAGAGGTCTGGCCTGAACCGCCCGAAGTCCTTCGGCCACTCGGGCACCATGCTCTTGGGCGCAATGATCAGGACGCGATCAGCCTCATTCCTCGCGGCAAGGAGGTCGAACGCATAGATAAGGGTGACTGTCTTGCCCGCGCCCTGCTCGTCAAAAACGCAGAGCCCGAACCCTTCCTTGATCGTCATGGCCGCAACATTGAGCACCTGGTGCGCGTCGAGAACGGCAAGACCCGCGCTGTCCTCGACCTCAGTCCGGGCTGCGCCCAACCCCTCAGCCTTGAGCCGTTGGACCTGACGCACCGATTCGTCAAAGATCTCGGAGGCACGACGCCTGTTCTCAACGAAGCGGCGTGCCTCTGGTGTCCACCGAAGGATAAGATCGTCAATGCGCTCGAGCTGACCGGCAAGCTGGTGCGGCACGAATATTCCGTTCGCAGAGCGTCGCACCGAGTTACCTCCACCAAGCGCGGCCTTAACAGTAGCCAACAGCCCTACCGCGTCTCGGGAATCTCTCCCGGTTAGGTACAGACCATCGAGCCCATCGCCGACACGCACATCGGCGGCGGTCTGAGCAACCCACTGTTCATGCCGCATTGTGGGCCTCGCTCGAGGTCGACGCATCGGAAGGCACGACGTAGCTCTCAACAAGCTTTAGTGCGCGGTACAGGCGATGGAGGTTCTCCTGGGAGAGCGCATCGGGAGGGCCAGGCCGAAAAATCTTAACGGGTGCGTTCTCGAGCCATTTCGTGAAGACCTCTACACGCTTGTTGGCTCCGACCGTACGCTCGACCTCTCGATTTGCTTTCGAGAGCGCGATCCCCGTATCGATTAGCTGTTGCCCCTCCTTCCGGTTACGCTCTCCGGCTTCACGGAAGCACGTCATTGCCTCATCATCTAAGGAGACGGCGCGCAGTTCGCGGATCTGGTTCCAGTTCTTGAACTTGTCATCGTACAGTAGGTCGTAGACGAGGCTCTTGAAGCTCTCATCGTCGTTCAAGGCTGCGAGCACGCCGTTACGCCGACCCTTGCCGAGTTCATCGAAGTACTGGAAGTACTTCTCTGCCTTGTGCTTAACGGCGTATTTGTCCTTCTTTCCTTCCGTGACATGGTAGTCCTCGAACTCCGATGCGAGCTCGATCATCCCGACGTAGCGGCTGACCTCGTCCGTGGCGATCGCGAACTTGCGAGCGATCTCCCGCCGAATATCCTTCTGCCGTCCAGGCGCTGGATTGGCGCGTCCTTCTAGCGCGAGGAGGGCCTGCCAGTGTTCGTAGACCTTCCGCGCCTTCACGTACTGAGGCCAGTCCTGCTTGTGATCTGGCTCGAAATTGAGCGACACGATGACTGCCTCGCGGTCGTCCTCGGTTGCGTGTTCTGTCAGCTGCCACACCTGCACCCACTCGGCGCGTCGCTTCTGGTCAGCGTCGAAGTCGTTGCTGTTCAAAATGAAGTAACAAGCCGTGATCCGACGGTTGCCGTCCAGGAGGTTGCCTTCCCGGTCGATTATGGGCGGTTTGCGGACGCCGTTTGCCGCGATGCTGCGTGCCAGCACTTCAATCTCGAACTGGTCGTCCTCAGCGAGCCCCGGCAGACTCATCTTCCCGAGCATGATCGCCAACAGCTCGTCTGCCTTAGGCGTCCGACCGTGGACTTGGAAGAATTGGTTCAGGTGAATATCGATGCGCTGATTCTCACCCCAAAGATTGATGTCACGCGTGCGAACGAAGCCCTCCCATACAGGGACGCTACGTTCGTGGAATACAGGCGTGGGGCGGATGGGTCGCGGTTCGACGCCGTTGTGCCCGACGAGCCGTACGCTTGGGTGGTCGGCTGGGCTCTGAGGGCGGAGTGCGAAACGCACGGCCTCGACGCGGTCGATGAGCGTGTCGAGATCCGCGGTCATCTGTGCAGTGACCACACGATCCTCGCGCGCCTCGGCGCGTTCGCGCATCACGGTGAGCACGCGACCAAGCAGGGTGCGGGCCTCGTCTCGGTCGAGAGGCTGATCAAGGCCAGCCTGCAATACGTCGCGGACGATGTTCCCCATGTCGGTAGAGACGCGCTCTGCTGCAGCGATGAGGTCGCGGAACTCTTTGGAGAGGTCATTCATTGGTAGGTTTCCTCTTCGATAGTCTCGGAGTTGTCGTTGGCGCCCAGATCGGACGGGATTTCTTCTGGCAGCTCGATCCCATAGGCTCGAGCGGCGGTCTTGAGGCGGTCAAGCCCGCGCGACATCAGCGCGCGCGTGGCGTCGCGGCTGATGCCGAGTGTGTCAGCCACGACTTCAGCAGAGAGGTCGGGTTCGCCTGCCTCGACAGCCTCAATGACGAGTTCCATCACATCTCGAACCTGACCGTGACCGATCGCGCTGAGCAGTTGGCGTGCGAATCGCACTGCTTCGGTCCGGCGGTATTCGGCAAGATCGTCGGCCTGACGTCTCTCGTCGGGGGACAGTTCCGCATCGCCGGCACAGTCCGATACGTCATCGATCTCACGCATATCCAGGTGGTCGCGGTTCCATCGCTCGTTCGCGATGTTGTCTGCCGCCTTCCAGAGCCAGGCACCTATGCTGCCGACCCTGCGGCCTGTCGAGACAGCGGAATACGCGCTCTCGACCGCCTCGGCGACGCTATCGTCAACGTCGGCCGCTGGCAGTTTGGACCATTTGGACTGGAGCATACGCTTCAGACCGGCAAGGTAGCCACTCGCATGCAGCGCCTCGATCATGCCTACTGCGTCCTTCGCCCCAGCTGCTGCCTGGGCATTCGACAACAAGGCCGACGCCTTCGCGATGGGATCTGACCCCAGGGGTTCTTCCTCGTTCAACCTCGCCGCCCCTTTTTTTGCGAACCAGCGGGTTGCCGGTCACCTACATACAGTAGTCTAGGGGCGAAACAGGGTCAGCAGGAGCGCAGCGAATCAAGGCTTAGGAGCCCATTTTGCGTAAAGGCTCTTCGAGGCTGTGGGGACCGTCTTCGCATCAACGAGAGCGACGAGCGCACGGAACCGCTTCTCGCAGCCGCTATTCGAGTTGATACGACTTCCGACGAGGGTTGAGGCCTTCGGTAGATCCAGCATCAGCTTGACCTCGTTTGGCGAGAACGATTTGACCATCTCACTGTAGGATGGCGAGGCCGCGTTCGATACGCCGTAGGAGTTGCCCGTCGCAGCCGTCACGACTGCCTCCACAAAAGTGGCTTGCGCCGTTTCCGGGACACGGTTTTTCCGCGACAGCTTGAGGAGCCTTTCGGCGAAAGGCGGCTCGTTGTGGAAGTTATCCCAGCCGTTGTGCACACTTAAGAGCTTTCTACTCGCTGATGTGAAGATACTGTGGACCTCGACTTCGCTCAGCAGCGACAATTGGCCCAGTGTCTCGAAGAACTGCAGCGAAGCCTTCTGACGGGCTTCGTCGCCTTTTGCCTTATAGTCCTGGTGTCTATCCACCAGCGCCGACCTGGTCCTGGGGCTGAGCTCGCTACTGAACGATTCGCAGATTGCGATGGCGTTCAGGCGCGCCTCCTCTCCCGACGCCGGGTCACAGTAGATGCCGTGTAACATGACGAAGATCAGCTCGCGCTGGGCCTCGAATGTTTCCTGGATACGGCGTTCCCATTCTTGTCGTTGATCCTTCTTGAACTTCGTTGTTTTCAGCGCGACGAGCAGGGACTTTGTGTCCACCCCCTTTGGGTTGTGGGCGCTCGAGAGCGCGTGCTTCTGGCAGCGGCTTAGGAAGCTCAGGAACTCGTCTTCATCGACCGTCCCCGCAGCCGGGTGTGCGATAGAGAAACTGTTGCGTGTGGCCCTGCACTGGTCGAGGAAGAAGAAGTCGTCGTCACCGATCAGGTTGAGCTTACGGCAGAGGTCGAGGAGCTCGGCGTCCTTGAGGTCGAGGAGCGTGTCCTCGTCGAAGGACTTGTCGTCGAGGATCTGAGGGACGACGTTGATGCCGAACCGTCGCACCTTGTCGCGCAGCTCCACGACGGCCGCGTTCCACACATAGTTGATGGCTGCGTCGAATAGGCCGCTGGCGACCGCAACACACATTTTGACGATCCGCTCATCGCGCAGGTGCGGGGGGATCTTCCTGATCAGGCGTGGGAGCTGGGACCAAGCATGGTCGATCTGATCGTCCTCGGCGAGCACATTGCGGGGGACGCCCAAAGCGGCGGTTAGTTGGGCTAACATGGGCGAGGAGAGAGGTGTCACGTCGGGTAATGTGACAGCGGGCAGGTCAATCTTTGGCTTAACTAGGGCTTTGCTCATACCTACTCCCAGCATCGACGAGACCATCTCGCCCCATGGTAGTCTCTAGCCGAAACAGGGTGAGTTCAGCCGGCGCGTGCGGTCTTCGTGCGGTTACGTCCACCTGCCGCTCTTTTAGCTGTACGCACGGAGACGGTTTTGGGAGCCACGACGTCGCCGAGCCGCTCTATACGGAGAGGCGGGCGCGAGGGGAGGCGAACGACGAGGTCGAGTTGCCCCCCGATCGCCTCGACGTAGCTTTTAAGGGTAGACAAATACATGTCGGCTTGTTTCTCGATCTTGGAGACCGAAGGCTGCTTGATCTTGAGGGTCGAAGCGATTTCGGCCTGGGCCTTTCCAGCGGCACGGCGCAGCTCGCCCAGGCTCTCAACTTCTCCCTTTAACTCTTCGAAACGTGCGTCGACACGCTCCCGACGATCCTCGGGGAGCGCAGCGATTAGGTCGTCAAGCCTACGTCCCATCACTTCTTCTCCTTCTTCGCCGCCGCCAAGCGGTCGAGATGTCCTTGATAGCGCTTGTCCGCCTTGGCGATCAGATTTTTATAGAAGCGCTTCTCACTCACGCCTGACTTGTCGCCGGCGACGAGCAGGATCGCCTTCCGCTTTCGGTCGAATGCGAACGCAACCCGCCAGACACCATCATCGGCGTCGAAGCGCAGTTCCTTCATGTTCGCGAACGACGACTCATTCAAGGTGTCCGCATGTGGTCGCCCCAGCTGGGGCCCGAACACACCGAGCAGCTTAGCCGAGGCCAATAGCTCATCTTGGACTGTCTGGGGCAACGCCTCGAACTCCCCATCGAACTCATCGCCGAAAACGACTTCCCAAGTCATATATAGCTCCTAGGCTATGTGGTCAATATCAAGCTGTCGAACGATAGTCTGCGGCCGAAACAAGGTATCGGTAGAGAACGCAAGAACGCTCTATACACTTGGTGTCGCCGAGAGCCGAACGAGCGAGATCAACGTTTAGCGGCGATCATGTCCGTCACGATAACCTTAACCCGTGCGGCATCAATGCCCTCGACCAAGAGGCGTTTGGATAATGATTGGATCAACCGATCGAGGTCAGCCAAACTCCCCGGAGCTGCGGATTCCCCCAAAGGCTTGCGCGAAGCTTGGTTACTTCCTGCGAGCGCCGCAGCAATTTTCTTCGTTACTCGATTAGCGGCGCGCCGAGACGGGTCGTTCTGCACATCAGCGCAAATAGCTGTCGAACGCGGATTTGAATGGCCCAGGATCGCGCCCGTCAACGCCAGTGCCTCACCCGTTGAGATCGCGGTCGAGCCGATAGTGTGCCGAAGTGTGTGAGGCGTAACGCCGGGAAGCTCAGCTTTCTTGATCGCCTTCGCCCAGATGCGCTTGGTGCCTTGGAAATAGCTGTCGCCACGTTCAGCCGGGAATACGAAATTGCTGCCTGCCTCACGCGGCAGGCTTTCGAGCAGCGCAACCGCAGCAGCTCCTAAGGGTCGGATTGACTTATCTTGCGATCGTCGAGCTGCAATGGTCCATCGCCAAGATTTACCTCGGTCCATTTGAGCGCCGCGATCTCCTCTCGGCGGCAGCCAGTCAGCGCCCAGAGCCGTGCAATATTGACCGCCTTTGAGTTAACCCCTCCGGCCTCTAGTTCATCCAGCGCCGACCCAAGGCGCGTCACTTCGTCGAGGGCGAGGAAGCGTTTTCGCTGATTGTCGGTCTTGCGGACAGCCGCCGTCTCGCAAGGATTCCGCTGGACGATCTCGCTGCGGATCGCGAAGCTGAAAACGGCAGACAAGTCTCGAACAACCTTACGAGCCGCGCCCTCACCGCCGCGTACAATGATGCGTTTGCGCGGAGCGATCTTCTCATCTCTGTTCGTCTTGCCAGCGGTGACGTCACGGACGAAGCGTTCGATGTCACCGGCATTCAATTCGCTGACGCGCTTATGTCCGAGCAACGGCACGACATGGTTGCGCAGGCGTGCCAGTGTGAGTTGCTTGGTCAACGGTTTCATCGGCTGACCTTGCCGCTGTCCGCGCTGGATAACGCAGCCTTCTTCTTCATACAGGTCGATCAGGCCGCAGATCTTCATCTCACGCCGCTTCAAGCGGCGCTCATCCGCTGGATCCTCGCCCTTGGCGACACCGCCGAGAACAATCTTCGCCTGCCTGCGTGCCTGTTCGGGAGTGAGAGGGCCAAACCGGCCTATCGTGACGAAACGCTGGGCCGCCGATCTACCACCGCCTTCGGCACGCTACCGGGCAAACGAAGGTCTTGGCGCCGCTCGTTTCGACCCGCAGGCCGAAGCCGGCCAGTTCGCTGTCCCAAATGAAGTACCGCTGGTCCCTCTTATCGGTGGCATCAACCACCCGTTTTGTAAGAGCTATCCCAGGTGTCGGTCCGGTGACGGCGCTTTCGCTCATGACTTCGATCGATGATCCGACGCGCTTCCGCCGCTCGCGTGACGTTGCGGCCTACTTCGCTGACGTCGCGGCGCTGGCAGTCGATGGCCATGAAGCGCCGGCACCGCTTGCTGCGAGATGCAGCAAGAGACCTACCCCATCAGCACGCCGGCTAGCATCAGCCGGGCGCAGCTGCTCACCCAAAAGGGCAATCGCCAGAAATGCCCCGATAAACGGCGCGGGCGAATAATAAGCGCCGCTTCGATGCGAATGGTTGTTGCTCATCGGCCATCCCAAACGACATAGAAGGCGGCAATCTACACCCCACCTTTCCAGCGCAACAGCCGCATGGCGTTGGCTGTCACCAGCACCGTCGCGCCTGTGTCAGCGAGAATGGCGGGCCACAGGCCGGTGATGCCGACTACGGTCGTCACCAGGAACACCGCCTTGAGCCCCAACGCCATCGTGATGTTCTGCTTGATGTTGGCCATGGTCGCCTGAGACAGTTTTATCATCGCCGCGACATCGCCGACGCGGCCATGCAGCACCGCCGCATCTGCCGTCTCCAGGGCGACATCGGTGCCGCCGCCCATGGCAATGCCGATGTCGGCCGCGGCGAGCGCCGGCGCATCGTTGATGCCGTCGCCGACCTTAGCGACCGTCAGCCCCTGCCCTTTCAACTCGCCGATAATGCGCTGCTTGTCTTCGGGCAGCAGGTCCGAGCGCACCTCGATATCGAGGTGCTTGCCGATTGCTGCCGCCGTGCGCTGGTTGTCGCCAGTCAGCATGACAGTCCTGATGCCAACATCGGTCAGCGCCTTGAGGCCGGCCTGCGCGTCCGGCCGAGGCTCGTCGCGCATGGCGATGAAACCGGCCAGCACATCGTTGATTAGCAGCACCGACACCGACTTGCCCTGGTCGTTGAGTTCGGCGATGCGGGCCGCCTGCTCGGCCGGCAGCGCGACCTTCTCGCCTCCAGCGATCGGCGAGCCCAGGAACACGTTCTTACCGCCAATGCGACCTACGACGCCCTTGCCGCCGAGCGCCTTGGCCCCCGCCGCTGGCGGCATCGGCACGCGATCGGCCTTGGCCTTTCGCAGGATAGCCAGGGCCAGCGGATGGCTCGATCCGGTTTCGAGTGCAGCGGCCAGCGATAGCACCTCTTTTTCGCTGATCCCGATGGCCACGACATCCGTCACCACGGGCTTGCCTTCAGTCAGCGTCCCGGTCTTGTCCAAAGCCACGGCGGTGATCTTGCCCAAGCCTTCCAGCACCGCGCCGCCTTTCATTAAAAGACCACGCTTGGCGCCGGCCGAGAGCGAGGCGGCGATTGCCGCCGGCACCGATATGACGAGCGCGCAGGGGCAGCCGATGAGCAGCAGCGCCAGGCCTTTGTAGATCCATTCGTTCCGGTCGCCGCCGAAGGCCAGCGGCGGGACGACGGCCACCAGAGCCCCCACGGCGACGACTGCGGGCGTATACCAGCGTGAGAAACGGTCGATGAAGCGTTCCGTCGGCGCCTTTCTTTCCTGGGCCTCCTCGACCAGCTTGACGATGCGGGCGATGGTGTTGTCGGACGCCGCAGCTGTGACGGTGATGCGCAACACGCCGTCGCCATTAATGGTGCCGGCGAACACGTCCGCGTCGACGCCCTTGCGCACCGGCACGCTTTCCCCCGACACCGGCGATTCATCGATGGCGCTTTCCCCCTCGATGATCTTGCCGTCGGCTGGAATGCGATCGCCCGGCCGCACCAGAATGACGGCGCCAACCCCAAGGACTTCGGCCGGAACTTCGCGCGTGGCGCCATTCTCCTCCAGGAATGCCGTCTTGGGCACCAGCGTGGTCAGCGCCTGGATGCTGGAGCGCGCCTTGCCGGCGGCCACGCCTTCCAGCAACTCGCCGACGAGGAACAGGAAGACCACGGTGGCTGCTTCCTCGCCGGCACCGATGATGACGGCGCCGATCGCGGCGATGGTCATCAGCATTTCGATGGTGAAGGGAATGCCGGCGAGCGCGGCCATCACAGCTCGCCGTGCAATTGGCACCAGTCCGATCAGCATGGCGGCAATGAAAAGCCAGACGCCGGTGGCCGGCCAGACATAGTGAATCGCAAAAGCTGCGGCCAATGCGGCGCCGCTGGCGATGCTCAGCCGGCCTTTGGCGCTGTTCCACCACGGCCCCGTGGCCGGCGTGCGGTCGTGGCCATGCAAGCCCTCCACGTCGTCGTGGTCATCTTTGGCTGTGCCGGCATGGTCGCGGCCAGCATGGTCGTGGCCAGCGTGGTCATGGCCGCCTTTGGTGCCGTGCCCGACCGGCTTGGCAATCTGTCCGGCTTCGCTCGTGAGCTGAGCCACAGAATAGCCGAGGCCCGTCACCTTCTTTTCGATCGCGGCGAGGTCGCTTTCGGCAGTGTGCCTGACGGTCATGGTGGCGGCAGTGACCGAGACGTTCACATCCCGGACTCCATGCATGCGGCGCACCGCGCTATCGATTTTCGTCGCGCAGCCGGCACAATCCATGCCTTCAACGCGATAACGAGTTTGTGCGGCGGTTGCAGCCATCGTCTCACTCCTTGAACCATTCCAGCGGCACGCTACATTCTCTAGCGACTAGAGGAGCAAGCGAAAAATCATGCGCAGTGTCCCGATTGGCGAAGCGGCACGACAGAGCGGCGTGAAAGTGCCGACCATCCGCTACTATGAGCAGATCGGCCTGCTGCCCGCGCCGAACCGCAGCGAGGGCAATCGACGGCACTATGAAACCAGCGATTTGCGCCGGCTGGCGTTTATTCGCCATTCACGCGAGTTGGGGTTCGACATCGAAGCCATCCGCACCCTGCTGACGTTGCAGGATAATCCCAGCCAACCCTGCGCCACGGCCGACACCATAGCCCAGGCGCGGCTGGCCGACGTCGTTCAGCGGATACGCAGCCTCACGGCATTGAAGGCCGAACTGGAACTCATGGTCGAAGGCTGCCGGCACGGGAAGGTCGGCGAATGCCGGGTGATTGAGGTGCTGGCCGATCACAGTCAATGCGAACACGCCCGGCACTGACTGGACCCGATCTCGAACGATCTAATCATTCGTGAGCCGGCCTTTCCGCCACCATCCAGGTCATGAGGCGCGACTGCACGGCGAGGTGATTTTTGACCACGGCGAAGCCACGAGCTGAAGTGCGGCTTGCACTCCGGCAATTGTCCGGAAACGGTAGCAGCGGCCCTCTATTCCTTTGCATCGGCGCGTCACAAGGACGTGATTTGCTTTGCCCATGTAACAAACCAGATGGGCCAGACCGAAGGTGATTTGAGAAAGGCGGAGCGGCACCGCCGATGCGTTGGCCGTATCGCTTCGGTCGCCCGAAATGCCATGAACATTGCCGACACTTGAAGATAAAAACAAGCTGGGACCGCAACCGTTGCCCTGAAATTCTCAGCGAAATGCAGACGGACCCGTTTAAGTCGGACTTGGTGCCCAGGCGTTGCCCAGCGCGATCCTGAATTCATAGACCTTTTTGCTCAAAACTTCGGACGTGTAGCTGCGCGAGTAAGGTGGCAATAAATCTGTGCTGCGGTTTACCTGCGGTCATCCAGAATGTTCAGGGCGTAACGCGTGTGTCGCCGTTCGCCAGTTCTTGTCATCGCGCCCTTGGAAACGAGGTCTTGCAGATCTCTTGTCGCCGTCGCGCGCGATGCTTGAGTGATGGCGATATAATTCTCGGCGCTGAGCCCTCCTTTGAACCCGTCGATGCCTGCGCGGAACATTCGGGCGATGACCTTTTCCTGCCGCTCGTTGAACTGGTTTCGGTAGCGTTCGTAAAACTTGGCTTTAGCTACGGAGAATTCGACGCGGACCAGCGTTACGCGTTGCGCTTCAAGGATCGTGTTGGCAAAGTAGAGCAGCCAATTTGTTACCGCGTTGCTCTTATTGCTGGCCTGCAGGTTGTCGTAGTAGGCCTTGCGGTGGCGTTCGATCGTGTATGCCAAAGCGATGAGACTTGGTTCACCCAGGCTTTGAGCAAGCGCCTTTTCGCAGAGGGCACGGCCAACGCGGCCGTTGCCATCCTCAAACGGGTGGATGCTCTCGAAATAAAGGTGCGCGATACCGGCTCGCGTCAACGCCGGGAGCGGCGTCTTACCTTTAGGCGCGGTATCGTTGAACCAAGCGGTGAAAGCATCCATTTCGGCTTTGACCCGCGCTGAGGGAGGTGCCTCGAAATGCATTTTGGGCTTATCCAGCCGATTGGAAACGATCTGCATGACGTCGGCATGCTGGCGGTAATTGCCAATGGTCTCAATACGCCGTTCCCCCGACATCACCATCTTGTGCCAAGCGTAGAGAGTGCGATGCGAGAGGGCATGGCCAAAATGTAAATACACGTCGGCCATCATTTCCGCGATGCCGCGCTCGGCAGGCGGAATGCGCCTGTTCTCGCTGCCCAGCCCAAGTTGCTGGCGCAGGGATGATTGCAGGCTCTCGCGGTTGAGGTATTCCCCTTCAATCGCGGATGTCTTCAAGGCCTCTTCACTGATAAGATCGATGCGTATCTGGTCGCGATCGTCAGAACCGACGTGCCGAAAGACACCCAGGAACTCACCCGATCGGAGCAGGAATTCGCTTTCCAGCGGTTCCGATTCTTCCTTATCGTAGGTAAAATGCGGCCAGTCAGCCTGCTCCCAATTCCATACCATGAGTTATAGCGCACCTTTCTATAACTCATAGTGCGCTAAATAATGAGCTATAGCAATCTTCCCTATGCCTCTCTATGCCTCAGAAGCTGGGGCTTTGCCCTGGTACGCACAAGTCCGGCCCTCTCTCGCGAAACGAAATCGGGGCGATTTCTTAATCGGCAGGCCGGTCGCTCCAAGTATCTAGGTGTTTAGTCCCGGCATTTGATGGGTGGGATCGAATCGGAACCGTTCAGGCTCTTTTGCCCAGATTTTGCAGATGAACTCGTGGGGTGTGAGGCCCTTGAGGGTCTTAAGCCGGCGCGCGAAATTGTAAGAAGTCGGCGAGATGCCGGCGCAGTTGATCGTGATCGTCATAGTGGAAGCGCTTGACGGTGGCGTCCTTGATGGTCCGATTCATCCGCTCGACCTGGCCGTTCGTCCAGGGATGGTTGATCTTTGTGAGCCGGTGCTCGATGCCATGTTGGTCGCAGATGCCGTCGAAGATGTGCTGAAGGGCATGCCGGTCGCAGGTCCGGTTGGTGAACTGAATGCCGTTGTCGGTCAGAATGGTATGGATGGCATAGGGCACGGTCGCGATCAGGTTGCGAAGGAATTGGGCGACCGCCATCTTGCCCGCCGTCGGGTGCAATTCCGCATAGGCGAATTTCGACGTCCGATCGATGGCCACGAAAAGGCGCAGCTTGCCCTCGGCGGTCTGCACCTCGGCGAGGTCGATATGGAAATAGCCGAGCGGATAGGCGTTGAACTTCTTCCTGGCCGGCTTGTCGGCGTCCTGCGGCAGCCGCGAAATGTCATGGCGCTGAAGGCAGCGATGCAACGACGAGCGCGTCAGATGCGGGATCGAGGGCTGTAGGGCATAGAGGCAATCATCCAGCGCCAGCAACGTGTGCTTGCGAAAGGCGACGATCACCGCTTCCTCTTCGAGCGACAGCACTGTCGATCTTGGTTTCTTCGGGCCGGTGGGAAGATCGGCGGTCGAGGTCCGGTTCCTCCACTTTCTAACGGTCTTCTGATCGATGCCGTAGCGCTTGGCCAGCGCTCTCAGGCTCTCTTGACTATGCTGTATCGCTCGACGGACTGCCTCTGTCGTCGTGGCGCGGCGGTGTAGAACCTGTCCCATAGCGCATCCTTTGATTCGGACGGCAATGATGCGCCATTAAAGTCCGGGATCAAACATCTAGGGCCTCCACAAGCGTGCGCGCCCTCCACCCACACACCAAGCACTATATCGGCATCATGCGCGGGACCGGGAAGGTGATGGTGCGCCGGAGAAAATTCAACTCCGAAGGCGGAGCGCGCATTCCACGTCAGGTAACTCGAGCCATGATTTCAGATTGGATCGTCCTTGCGGTGTATAGCGAAGCGTCTAAGGACAGATTCCCAAATGCAAGTTGGCAAAGTAGATAATTAGCACCGGCCTCTTCGAGCTGATCAAGAAGAGCTTGTCGCGCGGAAGATGCCGTTCCCACCACGCACAATTCGCTTTCGATTGCTGCATCCAAGCTCAGCGGCAGATTTGGGGGCGTCTGGAGCGCATTGAGGTCGTAGAGGAACCTGAAGCTCTTGAGCCATCGTTCGTAAGCGGATGCCGCGAGCGCATATGCATCTGTTTCCGATCGCGCGATCACGACCATGCGGAGCATTCCAAGAAATGGCCCTCGCTCGTCCGCGTCGGCACTGCGCTCCCGGCAGGCTCGGAATGCATCTGTGATTCTGCGAACAGAAGAGGCAGGTCCCAGGCACGCGATATTGGCGCCACTTGAAGCGGCCCAGCTGGCCGACTCGGGTCTATTGGTGGCGATCCATGTCGGTGGATGGGGGCGCTGATAAGATCTCAGCGTCAAAGGGACGTCATTCAGCTCAAAATGGCGGCCGCGATAGGACAGCGTGTCGCCCTTCATCGCCTTGATGAGGATTTCGCTGGCTTCCGCGTAGTGACCTGGCGCCGCCTCCGCAGCAATCCCGAAGTAACCCAGTTCGACTGGGAGAGAGCCGCGCCCTATACCCAGTTCGACCCTGCCACCACTCAATTGGTCCAGCATGCAGATCTCCTCGAACGCACGCAGCGGATGATAAAGGGCAAGGAGCATTACCATCGGGCCGACGCGAAGGTGCCGGGTGCGCTGGACGACGCTAGATAAGAACAGATTCGGCGATGGGGCCCCTCCCGTGCGGAGTGCAGTGGTGCTCTGCCAGATGATATGCGTAGAAACCAAGGTGATCGCAGGCCTCTGCCAAACTCAGGCGATCGGCGTATTGCCGGGCAATCTCGCAGCCGTCCTCGTCCAGATGGTCGAATATGCCGAAGGTCAGGCCCTGTGGGAAGGCATTCTTCACGCGATTTTCTCCAACTCTTTGCAACAGTTCGTGGCTCGCAATGATGCAAGCAAATTCAAATTATCGGTCGCTTAATGGCCGGGGAGCTATCGACTGGTTAAGGCAGCAGCCGCTGACCGCCGGCACAGCGGGATCGTTTCCTCCGCCCTTCCTGCTATCTCTCTGGCGGCGTCAAGGAATTCATCCATCTCGGTTTTTGTACCGATGCTGATGCGGATGTAATTTTCCAGCCCTGCATCCGGAAAGAAGGCGACGAGTATCTTTTGCCTTTCCAAGGCTGCTTGCCACCATGAGCCTTCCTGCCCCGGTGGAACACGCGCTAGCAGGAAATTTGCGTGAGAAGGTATTACGGAAAATCCGAGTTTCGACAGTGCCACCGTCACTCGCTGTCTTTCATCCCTGATGTGCTTGTGGTTCTCGGCATAGGCGCCGCGGTGCCCAAGCACACTGATGCCAACAGCCTGGCCGATCACGTTCATGTTGAAGACGTTCTGGAGATCCCGCAGCCTGCCAATGACTTCGGGGTGGCCAAGTCCGAAACCGACGCGAATGCCGGCGGTGGCATAGCTTTTCGAGAATGTTCTCAAGATCAGGAGGTTTGGATAGCGATCGAGGAGATGCAGACCATTGTCCGGTGCAAAATCGACATAGGCCTCATCCAAGACAATCAGACGGTCTGATTGTGATACCAGGCGTTCAACATCGGCCACAGGAACAAACGTTCCGGTCGGATTGTTTGGGTTGGCCAGCAGAATGAACTTGGCATCTTTTGCCGGTCCCAAAAGCAAGTCTTCGACGGGCAAGGAATGATCTGCGCACCATCCGATTTCGAGAAATTGAGCACCCTGCAAACGGGCAAGTTTGCGGTTGAACGAAAACCCCGGCGACATCATCGCCATTCTGTCTCCTGGAACCAGGAAAGCTCTGTAGATAAGCCCGAGCAGTTCAGACGATCCGTTTCCGGCGATCACCTGATCCTTCGAGACGCCGTAGGCTTCCGACGCTGCTTGCCTTAAGCTGACGTTGTCGTCTTCTGGATATAGATTTCTGGATATAGATATTGCCGTTCAAGAGCCGCCATCGCACTTTGCATTATGGCTTTCGGCAACGGAAACGGGTTCTCGTTCGTGTTTAGCTTGACGCAACAAGGATCCGGCGCCGGTTTGTCGGACAGCAGAACATCTAACTGTCCCGCTACCTGCGAAAGGGAAGAAAGCACAGTTTGCAGTTTTGCATCAGACATCAATTTTTCTCCGTTTCAGTCTCAGTGCGTCCGGCACGAGCTGGTGATCAAGACAGGGCCTGGACCACCGACGATAGCGCTGCCGTGAGACCCGGGTGCACGGTGGGGCGACGACCGCGGGGGCAGCGCGGTCTGTGCGATCGGATCGGAATTGCAGGAGCCCCGCATCACTCCTCAAGGGCGCCAAGGCACGAATACTTGATTGTCCCAGCTACTCGGCTCGGTGATTTGTTCAAAGACGTTTGATCACGATGCCGTATTTCCTCAACACGTAGCCGATCTGGCGCGGCGTCAGTCCGAGCAGGCGTGCCGCCTTTGCCTGGACCCAGCCACATCTCTCCATCGCCTGGATGACACGTTCGGCATCGGCCATTCTCGCAGAGTGGACTACCCCGACTGGGTCCAGCGGCGGCTGCCCTTCGGTCGCTGACGGCGGTGGGACGGCGGCAGAACTAACCCCAGCAGCCGGCGGTATGGCCCGAACCACTGGTAGCGGCCCGATCGGCGAAGGTTGCAGCGCGACTTTGCCAACTCTGCAATTATGCAGCGC
Source organism: Mesorhizobium sp. WSM4829 (assembly GCF_055811475.1). Lineage (NCBI taxonomy): Bacteria > Pseudomonadati > Pseudomonadota > Alphaproteobacteria > Hyphomicrobiales > Phyllobacteriaceae > Mesorhizobium > Mesorhizobium sp. WSM4829. Next base: position 25,658 of record NZ_JBVVQJ010000040.1, read on the forward strand.
CTCGGCGAAGCATTTGCCCTGGCAGCATGCAAAGTCGTCTTTCCCGATTGATGGCCCCGCCGCCAGAACCGCGGCACGATACACGCAGTTTTCCAGTTCGCGAATGTTGCCGGGAAAGTCACAGTTTATCAGTACTTCGATCGCGCTCGGATCGAAGGTCAACATAAGGCCATTCTCATCGTTGAAATTCTTGAGAAACTCAGCTGCAAGTAGCGGAATATCGCTGCGCCTTTCGCGAAGCGGCGGCACCAGCAAGGGAACAACACTGATGCGGTAGTAGAGGTCGGCACGGAACTCGTTTCTGGCAACTGCCTCTTCCAGGTTCTTGTTCGTGGCGGCAATGATGCGGACGTCGACTTTAATGGTTTGGTTGCCCCCGACCCGCTCAAACTCCTGCTCCTGCAGCACGCGCAAGAGCTTTGCCTGGAACGAGGCCGAAATCTCGCCAATCTCGTCTAGGAACAATGTCCCCTTGTCGGCGAGCTCAAAGCGCCCCTTGCGCGAGTTGAACGCACTTGTGAATGCACCCTTCTCATGGCCGAACAATTCGGATTCCAGCACAGTCTCGGGTAGCGCCGCGCAATTGAGCTTGATGAAGGGCCGCTTGGCGCGCGGGGACAACTCGTGGATAGCCTTGGCGACCAGCTCCTTACCGGTACCGGATTCGCCTCGCAACAGAACCGCAATCTTGGCCTTGGCTACGAGCGCGACCTTCTCAAGCAGACCTCGCAACGCCAAACTGTCGCCAATCATCCCCTCCACGTGAGTGTTACGCTGCGGGGCCAGGCGCTTCTGCTTTGGCAGGGAGTCCTGCTTTGCCATCGGTTGCTCGCGGTCGCCCTCGAAAGAGCGATGCGACTTCACTGCCTGCCCTACCAGGTTGGCGACTAGCGGGAGCAGACAGAGGCTGTAATCGAGCCAAACTCTTGAGCCATGGCGCAGTACGTGGTCGATAGTCAGCGTGCCCACGACATTTGCATCGACGCTAATGGGAACGCCGATGAAGGACACTGGTATGTCGTCGGAAGCCCCGAGCACGTCCATGTCGGCGGCGGTGAAAGCCGGATGAACCGCGATGTTCTCGGTGGCCAGGGGCTTGTCCGTCGCCAAAACCTGGTCGATTGCATTCCGCGGAAGGTACGTCCGGCAGCGCTCACTGCAGCTCTCGGTCCGGCCAGCGCCTGCGATGATTTCCAGTTCGCCATCACCGTCGAAAAGAGAGATGATGCCGTGCCTCATCTGCAGAAACGATCGCAGCAGGTCTACAACCTTGGCCAGCCTGACCTCGAGCCCGGAGGGGGCGGTGAGCGCTTTCGAAATTTCGTAGATGCCGGCAAGCGCGCTCGCGCGCGACGGCAGAATGGCGGGTTCCAAGTCATCCCTTTTGGTGTCGTGGAGTGATGTGCAGCTTGACGAAGTCTGCTCAGCACTTTCTTCAGATTGGCGACCATTGTCCTGATCTAACATGTCATCCTCGATCTTGGGGCGCGACAGCAACGCCGCGCCATCTGGATCTGCGATGTCCCCGGCGTAGACGCATCGTCAGATGGCATCAGGGCCCGAACCAACGATGGCCGGCACCAACAAGAATTTCTTCGCCCCGCGAGCCGCAGCATGATTGGCGCACTTGCTTGCGGGTGGGAGCCGCTTACCGGAACGCTTGAGACGTTGATGCAGGTAGTCGTGAGGTGTCGGCGGCAGGACGCCAGAGTTCCGCAGGCGACATACTGCCTTGCATAAGATCAAGTGTGGGTCACGGTTTTGGGCGTCGGTCAGGCCCTGACGAGGGGCAAGCCCGAAAGACGCCGGAGGCAAGGCTTGATGCATGGCTCGGCTATTCCTTACTGAACTGGGGCGCGGTTCAGGCTTCCGGAGCGCAGCCACACGTTGCCCTACAGAGCGGGAATGAGGATGGCTAGTCAACCGAGCTTTCCTCGCATTTCTGAAAGGAAAGCACGAGGACATGATAGAATTCCATCAACTTAGATTTGCCGACGGATGGACATCGAACGGCAGAGTAACCGCGGCGTGTTCACGGAGGACCGGCGCGGTGAGCGTACAAGGTCGACGCCCCCGGGATGCTGTCGGCATTAGGGCGGCTGCGTCGACACTACGGCCCGAAGTGTCGTCGAGCGGCTAAAGTGTTCGCGCTATGAAGCATCTTCTGAGTCGCACCGATGCGCACCAAGTCCCGTGAATCATTCCGTCTTATCGACGACCCGTCGAGAAGCCACGGCTGCAGCGGGAGCGCGGTAAGAGCCCGCTCGTGTAGGGAATCCTCCACTTCCGTGCCCGGCCGGGTCGCAAATGCGACAAAGAAGCGAGCGGGCACAGCGGATCGCAGAGTTACCGACTGGTGGCTGTCAGGCTAAAGCAATGGGTGCAAAGCTGGCGTTAGTGTGGGATTTCGCCCGAGATGACGGCAACAGTGCGGAAGCTCGCACAACCCGCCCTTACTGAGGCTGCCTCACCGAGCGGAGGAATACCTTATTGGGCGCGGGCCTCCACTTGGCACAACACTTGCTGTCGACATGCCAGCAGCGCGTGACCGGAGCGCCGCGATGGGAGAAGCGCGGGAAGGGAGGAGGCCCCACCCCGATCCGGTCAGGGAGAGAAAAGCTGTTGGCTCCACCAATCCGAAGCGCGGGTCCCGTGCCCCGCAAGGCCTTCTACGCCCAGCTCTACATTCAGGTGCTTACCGCCATCGCCCTCGGTGTCGCAGTTGGCTATTTCTACCCGGAGGTCGGCGAGAGCCTGAAGCCGCTCGGCGATGCTTTCATCAAGCTTGTCAAGATGATTATCGCGCCGGTGATCTTCCTAACCGTGACGACCGGCATTGCCGGCATGAATGACCTCAAGAAGGTCGGCCGGGTCGCCGGCAAGGCAATGATCTATTTCCTCACCTTCTCGAGCCTCGCATTGATTGTCGGTCTCATTGTCGCAAATGTCGTTCAGCCGGGTGCCGGCCTGAACATCGATCCGGCGTCGCTCGATGCCCAGGCCGTGAAGGGCTATGCCGCCAAGGTCCACGAGCAGTCGGTGACCGGCTTCCTGATGAACATTATTCCCTCGACGATCGTTAGTGCCTTCGCCGAAGGCGACATCATGCAGGTCCTGTTCTTCTCGGTGCTGTTCGGCATTGCCCTGGCGATGGTTGGCGACACGGGCAAGCCTGTGCTTTCTTTGCTTCAGGCGCTCCTCGCGCCGGTGTTCAAGCTGGTCGGCATTCTGATGAGGGCCGCGCCCGTCGGCGCTTTCGGCGCCATGGCCTTTACCATCGGCAAATATGGCATCGGTTCGGTGGCCAACCTCGCCATGCTGGTCGCCACGTTCTATTTCACCGCCTTCCTCTTCGTATTCGGGATTCTAGGCGCGGTCTGCCGATACAACGGCTTCTCGATCTTTTCTCTCGTGTGCTACATCAAGGAAGAGCTGCTGCTGGTCCTAGCAACGTCCTCCTCGGAGGCCGCGCTGCCTTCGCTCATCGCGAAGATGGAGAACGCCGGCGCGAAGCGTTCCGTCGTGGGTCTCGTCATCCCGACTGGATATTCCTTCAATCTGGACGGCACCAATATCTACATGACGCTCGCCGCCCTCTTCATCGCCCAGGCAACGAACACGCACTTGTCGATTCCCGATCAGATTTTCCTATTGCTTGTCGCGATGCTTTCCTCGAAAGGCGCCGCAGGTATAACAGGGGCCGGCTTTATCACCTTGGCTGCTACGCTCTCCGTAATACCAAGCCTTCCCGTTGCTGGGATGGCCCTCATCCTTGGCGTGGACCGCTTCATGTCCGAATGCCGAGCGCTGACGAACGTAATCGGCAATGCGGTGGCCTCGCTGGTTGTCGCCCGCTGGGAAGGCGAACTGGATGAAACGCGCATGAAAGCTGCCTTCTACGGGAGCTTGCCGAGAGATTAAACCGACCACGCGCCCCAGCAAGATTGCTGCAGCGCGACCAGCCAAGTCGCCGGCTCATCAGCCACCAAACAATCGGCTCGCCGGGTCTAAACAGCGGTTCGCGGGCCACAGATCAGAAGCATCAAATGCGGTGAGGACAAGAAACATGGACGCCCTATGGAAACGGACCGCAGACCGAGACGCGCCCGGGTGCGCCTGGAGCGCTGATCAATGTATAGGCCGTCGATCGGGGAGGATGCCGAAATCACTTTGCCGCCCCAATCCGTCGCCGGCATGCACCGGATGACGGAGCGCCAGCCGATCAAAATCGGAGCGACGGCAAAGCGCCCTACAATTGCCGATCTCGCCCGCGAAGCGGGGGTGAGCGTGGCAACGGTCGATCGGGTGCTGAACGCTCGCCTTCCGGTGCGGGAGGAGACCGCGCGTCGCGTCCACCACGCGGCCCACGCGATCGGCTATCATGCTGCGGGACTTATCAAACAGCGCATGGGAAAGGACCTGCCCCGCTACCGGCTGGGCTTCATCTTGAGGAAACCGGCCCAGCATTTTTACCAGGAGTTCGCGCGCGAGATCGAGGCGTCGGTCAGTTCGGCCCACTGCTTCCACGGCATTCCGCTCATCGAATTCGCGCCGTCACATTTGCCTGGGGATCTGACGGCACTGCTTAAGGATCTTGGTAGCCGATGCCACGCAATCGCCATGGTGGCGCCAGACCACCCGAAGATCACGGCAACAGTCGAGGAGCTCAAGGCGAAAGGCATCCCCGTCTTTTCGCTACTTTCTGACTTCGCCGCCGGCGTGCGCGAGGGCTACATAGGTCTCAACAACCGCAGCGTCGGTCGGACGGCAGCTTGGATGTTCTCCAAGGTCGCTAAACGGTCTGGCAAGGTGGCCGTGTTTGTCGGCAGCCACCGTTTCCAGGGTCATGAGCTGCGGGAAAGCGGGTTCCGTTCCTATTTCCGTGAGAACGAGCCAGCATTCGAGGTGCTGGATACGCTCGTCAATCTTGAGAAGCGACAGATCACTTACGAGGCGCTGCTGGATCTTATGCAGCGGGAACCTGAGCTCGTCGGCTTCTACATGGCCGGCGGTGGCATGGAGGGAGCTATCTCCGCGCTCCGGGAAGAGGGCAAAGGCCAGGATCTCGTTGCGATCGTGAATGAAATCACGCCGGAGTCGCGGGAGGCCCTCGCGGACGACATCATCACGATGGCGGTGGCGACGCCACTGCGCCGACTTTGCCAGGAGCTGATGTTGCTGATGGATCGCGCCATCAAGACCGGCACCGCGGAGACGCCGGGGCAGACATTTCTCCCGTTTGACATCTATCTGCCGGAAAACATCTGAAATGATGTGATCTATCGCCATGGCCGACATTCCTTTCATGAATGCCTCGCAGTCCACTCCACTCGGGACGGTGTGCGCATTTCAAATGAAGTGTTCGCTCTGCTCATTCAGATCGAGAGCGAAGCCGTGCTGGGGGGATCTCCTCAATTCAATCACGTTAGATGAAGCTAAGCGTGAAGCTCTTACAAAGGAGCTTCGTCAGTTGTGGGAGCAGCGCTGCATTCAGCTGCATCCCTCACAAGCTGCTCGCGTCCGTCAAGGCGCCGATCGTTTGCTGGACGAAGCATAACGGGCCCACCAAAATGGCTCTTTCGCTTCATGCGGTGTTCCGAACAGGAGCGGTGTGTTGCCCAGAGTCGGCCCGCTCACTAATGGTCAGGCGACGCCGAGGCCGATCGGGGGCAGTTTTTGGCGCCGTTTTGCAGCAATGCTTGCTGATGGCTCAGCGAAGCCCCCCGTGATCGCCGGGCTGCCGGAGAGGCAACCAGGCGTGCGCCCTTCAGCATTCCCAAACCTGATCGTCGTCGGCCTTGAGAACGCGCCATCGATCGAACGCGAAAAGCGGGTTGGCCGGCCTTCAGGAGGAGGCGAACACAAGTGAAGCGGCTTGAAGCTCGGCGTGAAAGGGGAAACAACTTTTCCGGACATATCGTGAGCGCGGCAAACTCGCTCCCAAGAAGTATAGCGGCCCGGTAAAGGCTCGGGGAATTCATGCACTCCGCGGGCCACGAAAACGTCCTGCCCAGGGCAAGCCTATATTGGCTTTCCCGATTGCGCACGACGCCGCTGCGTGGCTCCGCCAAATCCACTCGGTCAGTACCGGGACGACGTTCCGACCAGGCGGCCGCCGCGGTACTCGTGGAAAAAGGGTCGCCCCAGCGACGACTGCGACGACGAGTAGCTTCGGTCAGGCTCCGTTCTTGTCGAAGGAGCCTGTCATGCTCTGCCGCTGCTGGACGACGCTCGATGCGAGTTCGACTCGGCTCGTGCCCTCCACTCTCCCAGCGCGCCAATTCTGCGCAGCTGTCCGTTCTTCTGCGCCAACCGATGTCGGTTCATGTTTTTAATCAGCGGGCTAGCGTCGGTAGCACCGGCCTTCGGAGGGTATGCCGTCCTGCACTGCCAGCGCAGATTGGATCGCAGCTCTTGAGCAGCTCCTTTCAGTTCGGATGCCAGCCGTCGCTCTACCATCGAAAACACGGGAGATAGCTTTTGCATGCTGCAGGAATCCACCACCTCCTCGGTCCCGAGATGGCATTTCTACTTGCTCTTAGGTGCTCATAGGAACCGGTCTGTTCCGGGGTGTGCGTCGCCAGCGGGGCTTGCTCGGGCGGTCGGATGCATATAGCTCGGCTACAGAAGAAGCGGCCAGACCTTCATTCGCCGTCTGCCGCGACTTCCTCCATAATTCGTGTTCACAAGGAACGACCTATGAGGCGGCAGCCCCGAGCATTCACGGTGGAGATCAGACAGAAGCGCAGTTCTCAAAAACGGAGTCGTTCGATCTGGAGCGATGTCGATCTTACCGCAGCAATGGCCGAGACAACAAGGGAACTCGAGGAGATGGAGTTGCCAAATGGTCGCCCTGTTGACTCAAGTGTTGTAGCGCTTGATGCTGAACGCTTGCACAAACCGCGAGCGGAGTATCTCATGGCAAATCCCCTGGACGCAGAACCAGAAATAACTGCAACGCAACCGGCAGCGAAGGTAGAGGGGCCTCAAAAGAAGAAAGCCAAACGGTCGCCGAGAGCGAAGGCTGAGCCTAGGCCGCCTGCTCGGAAAGCGCCCAATGCGGCGTCTCAGGCGGAGGAAGCACCAGCAGCGACCGTGCGGGCCGGACGTAAGATCTACTCTGAAAAGGAGCGCGCCCAGATGCTCGCCCTGATACAGAAGTCCATCAGTGGCGGCGCCACCATCAAGAGCGCCGTAAAGCAGGCCGGCATTTCGGAACAGACCTACTATCAATGGAAGAAAGCTGCGTTGCCCGCATCGGTTGGTGACGATCTGAAGGACCTCGTCGCGCTTGAGGAAGAAAACAAACGACTGAAGAGCCTGCTCGCGGAACGCCTGCGCAAGGAGAACGCGGAACTGAAGAGGAAGCTGGGGTTTTAATAACGCTGAATCGCAGATCGGAGCGCCAGAATTCTTGTCCGACGCGCTATCGAGAGCTCATAGCTACGGGTCTGGTATCGGCAGTTCTGGCCGGAGGAAGCGGTCGTCGGTGATCCCGGAGAGGCCGCCGAGGTGAAGCAGCAGCTGCGCGACCGCGGTCCTAGAAAAAGATCACCTCAGGACCACCTGCGGTTGGCTCGCGCACTCGCCCTGTCCGCCACCAGTTGCTCTTCGTCCGAAAATTCCGATAGTCCGCCGCCCTCAGCATCAGATCCAACCATCGCCTTGCGGGCCCATCGAACTGCGCGGCCGCCCAAGGCAGTCCAATGGCCAGTCTTGACAATGGTGATCCGGCAAGCATCCGCATGAGCGGGATACAGGAGCGATCTCGAAATGACTTCTCCGCTCAATTTGCCTACGCGCCTTAGACCGGCACTCGCGCCAGTAGCCCGTGTCGGATGAGATCGATGCTGGCGGCAAATGCGCCTGCAGTGTCATTCAATGCGTGGACTTCCTCGACGAGCTCAAGAGAAAAGGGACCCGTATAGCCGCCATCAAGTAGCGCCCGGATCTGGCTGCAATTGTCGGAACCTCCCAGGAGGCGATCCGGGTGAACCCACAAGGTTGGATCGTTTATGCCTGAAATGTGCACGAGACCGGTCAGATCGCAGAAGAAGGACGTCTCGCCGGCGAGTGTGTGGTGGAATGTATCGTGCACAAGCCGGAAGACGGACTGGCCATCAACCCAGGCAATAGCGTTAGCCGCTTCGTTCTTCGACCGAAGCGAGGAGGTCTGGAAGCCAAGCGGTTCGATGAGCCCAATCAGACCCCGCGACTGAAGTATCGGCTTGAGCGCCTTCAAGGCGACGCGGAGATTGCCATTGCGCTCGCCATTGGCGGACCACGAACCGTCGTTCACCGGCACCAGCATGAGCGCCTGGGCGCCACAGGCGGCCGCATAATCGGCGAGCTTGCTGGCCTCGGCCTTGCGGGCGGGAGTCCATTCGTTGAACCGCTGTAGAGCGTTGACTGAGATGATGGTGACGCCCGCTTCGACAGCGGCAGACCGAACATCCGCCGGCGGCTTGCCGCGCACAACAGCCTTACTGCAGGGATTATTCCGGATTTGCACGTCGGTCAGATCGAGATCGCGGGCGAGCGCGAAGAACGTCCTGACGTCAAGCCCGGGCGTCGCCATGTAGTCGAGTGCAAACCGAAGTGGCGCCTGGCGCACGGAGTGGCTTTCCTTCATGAAGGCGGCCGCCATTCTCGGCTGACTGGCTTCTGCCGTTTGTTGATTTACGAGGCCGAAATGATCGGCATAGGGAGGCGAGTCAATCAAACTGACCCGCTCTTCATTCACACGATTGTGCTTCATTGTGAGCCGACTTTCACGCAACGCATACTACCGCGCCTCTTGAGAACATTGATCTGCTAGGCGAAATGACCGAAGATCGATCGAGGCTATCCAGCTGCTTCCGCAGAGTAGGCGCCAACCCGGAAAGATGCTGAACCGATCCGGAGCCAAACTGATGTGGCAAGCTGCGAAATCGATATCATCATCTCGGAAGGCCGGAGGGGTGTACATCGGGGAACTTCGTGTGTGCGTTGCAGGTCAGATACTTGCAATCTGGCCCTCTGGAAACAGCCAGTTCGTTGCAATTGAAGCCGTCCAGTTGGTGAAGTGGCATGGCGGGGGATCATCGGGCTAACAATTTGGGCTCCAACAATGAGGCCCTCCGGCTTCTGCGCCCCCGACATCTCTTGGCTTCGCCCAACCGTCCGTGGCTCCGCCGTAGCCAGCGTGGCCCTACCGATCGAGTTGCCGGCGATAAAGATAGAATCAGGGGCAACCTTGCTGGCGGCCCTGATGGGGTGCTGTTGAAGACACCTACCCGGAGATGGCGCATCTCGTGCGGCTCGTTCAAGGGAAGGAGGAGCGGCCAGTGCATTATGGCCCACGGTCACAACGAGCGCATGCTGCTGCCGATCGAGCGTGGCACGGCGCACGGTGCCGTGATGCCATGCTGTCGGCCGGCCGGCTTAGCCAACTGCGCTACTGATGGAAGGTCGGGCGGCAGCAGGGGTTCGCCGCGGTGGCTGGCTGTTCCCGGGGCAGCACGCGATTACCCGACGCTGCAGATCCACCGGATTGTCGCCGAGAATGCAAAAGCGCCAACACCGTCAAGGGGCCCGGCCGGCACACGCTGCGTCACAGCTTCGCCACGCCTGGAGGGCCGGCGTCGATGTCGGAGTTACCCGGGTCCTGCTGGGGGACGCAAGCTCGACACACGGCCCTCTAAGTAAGCTCGACCCGCAGATATGCTGCAGGCCAGTCAGCTCGAGAACTTAGCCTTTTCAAGGAGGCGGAGAGCTCGCCCGACGGGTGAGCGTGCGGCGACTCGATCGAGATCGCCGATATGCTCCGTGCTGCCCGGCCTGCCTATCAGGTCGCGTATGCAGGCCAGCTCAGCCTCGGCAGCTCAAGGTCATTTCGGCGATCGAGCACTGCCGCACGGCAGGCGTACGCGGCCAACGGCGGATCGGGCACAACTGCCTTGGTCGTCACACACGTCGATGAGGTAGGCGGAAATAAATCGTCATCCGCATCCCCCCTCGGCGGAGAGCCACGAGTCTGCCCATGCATGGCAGATGTCTCGCAACCGCTTCGATCCGAATTAATCCGGCTTTCGCGACGAGATGTTATGCTGGCTCGGAGTGCCCGGACTGAAGCTCGCCCCGGAGCGTCTGACGTCGAGATTGATCAAAGCAGCAACCCGAAAAGGTGCGCAATCTTTGGACCGTGGCTATCCTGGGCCGATTCGAATTATGAATGCGGTGCACCTTCCGCTGGCCTGCTGAGTACGAAATGGCCAGAGGCGTTACCTCCTATCGACCTTCGCACCCCCAGGAGACCCAGCTCGCAAAGGAACGCAGACTGCTTGCGAGTGAACCGATTATCATCGGGGCGGGCACGTTCCTCAACCGACCCGCCTGTCGAGACTAGCGACCGAGGCTTTAGCGGTGGTGATTTCCTGCTTGTAGACCTTACACCCTGGTGCCAGCTCTCTCAGACCGCTCACGAGCATCTTAGCCGCCTGCTCGAGCGCCTCTTCCGGCATCGCTGCCAAGCTTTCCAAAATAAACCACATGCGGCCGCCCACCGTCTCCAACCGGGTGCGCGTGCCCTGCCGCCAATTCCAGCGGCGACATGTAGCTCCCAGATCGTCGCGCCAGATGACCTCCCCCTTGGAAGCGCTTTCGACGACTGCTTCCCCATTCAAAACAGTGTGGAAGGACTCCGTTCCTACGGCAATCGTCAGCCGCGGTTTGCCGACATATGCATCGAAATTTTCGCCGCCAATGGGTATTGAGAAACGCAGGCTCACTGCATTGTAGAGGTCAACGACAGGATTTATTGGTGGGATGCGGCCATCCTTCTCCACCCGTTTTTTCAATGCCTGCGCCGAGCACGGCGTCCGGTTTGGTTTCGCGCCGAACCGGACGTATGCCTCCGCCCAATTGGCCAAGTGCGCTTCTCCCCAGGCGGGTCCCCCCGCTCGGGCGAAATCGCAAGCCTCTCCCAACACGTCCCGAGCCATGACGCCTTGCGCACTGTCCTCTGCATCAACAAGAATGCTGATTGCGCGAAAGTCAGGTGCGATCTCTGCTATTTCTTCGTCGATCAGCGGAAAATCCAACAACGCTTCCTCCTTTAAGCCGGCCGCGACGGCGCCTTGCTTCCACCGGATTTGAGAGTCTCCTCAAGAATTCCTTTCCCCAGGTCCCAAGGTCAGAGTCCTGCCCGAGACCCGGACTGGCCGACAGAGCCAGGTCCTGGCAAGTCTTGCTGATTCAGTCTGCGATCAATGCCGGCGCGACTCTGGGGTCACGAGGCAGGCCCGCTCGCTGTCAGGGCGGGTATTGAGCATCTTGCCGAATCTTCGGCAAAGCTTCTTACCCGTTGGATAGCTCCAGTAAGGAGCCGAACGCCATTCTCGATCTGCCGAATCGTCAGGGCGGAATAGCCCATCACCAGTCCAATCCGGTCAGCGCGGCCTTCATCTCGGATGTACAGCGATGAGATCGGATGGATGCCAACCCCAATCCGCCGCGCCTCTTCAACCAGGACGTCCTCCAGCGACCGAGAAAGATCCTTGAACCAGACGACGACATGCAGCCCTGCATCGGCCCCCTCGATGGCAATGCTGTCTGCGAACGCGCGTCGCAGGACGGCAAGCAGTGCCTCTCGCCGTTCGCCGTTAAGACGGCGGACGCGGCGCACATGGCTTTCATAACCACCGCTCTCGATGAGTGAGGCCAAGGCCTCCTGTTCCGCAACCGGAGAATGCCTGTCGAGAAGCTGCTTGGCCATCGCAAAGACGTCTTGCAACTCGGCCGGAACCACTAGGTAGCCGATGCGCAGCATCGGCGACAGTGTCTTGGAGATCGTGCCAACATAGATTACGGAACTGCGGTCTTCCAGCTTATGCAGCGGGGGCACCGGTCGAATGTCGTACCGGTACTCGCCATCGTAATCGTCCTCGATAATATAGGCGTCATTGCGCCGAGCCCATTCGAGGAGCTGATACCGCCGCGAAATCGACAAGACGCCGCCGAGCGGGAACTGGTGCGACGGGGTGACATAGGCCAGCCGCGCTGGGACCTCCTGCAGCAGCTCGGTCTTCATGCCCTCGCTATCGACGGCGACAGCGACGGGCGTGGCTCCTGTGCTGGCAAAGACTTGGCGCGCCATTCTATAGCAGGGATCCTCGATCACGAAGCTGTCAGAAGGATCGAGCAGCAGGCGCGCGCACATGTCGAGGCACTGCTGTGATCCGCTGACGACGAGGATCTGCTCGACCTGGCAGCTAAGCGCTCGGGCACGCCACAAATATCCCTGCAGCGCCTGGCGCAAGCGATGCGAGCCGCGTGGATCGTGATAGGCCAGCCTTCCGGGGCTTTGTGACATCGCCGCGTTCATCGCACGCTTCCACGTCAGCGCCGGGAAATCAGATAGGGCGAGGTCGCCATAACGGAAATCGACCTTGAGGCGGTTGGGGAGGTAATCGCGCCGTGGCGGACTGGCGCGCAGTCGCTCGCCGTAACAGGAAAGGTGGATCGGGCCAGTCCGTTTCGGCACCGCGCTGGTCTCTTTACTCCGGACTAGCGAAGATGCAACGCGAGGTCTTGCGCCTTGAATGACCTCGATGAAACCTTCGGCGACCAGCTGATCATACGCCACGGTGACCGTGGTTCGCGACACACCGAGTTCATTTGCGAGGCCACGTGACGACGGCAGCTGGCTGCCCGTTTCATAGATCCCACCCAGGATCTGCTCGCGAAGAGCTTCGCAGATCTGGCGCGCGCCGAGACCTTGCGAGCGAGCTGTCGACGCGGCAGGAGAAGGCTGGACCATTTCTTTCATCGCCAACTGGACGTTCCATCTGAGTTAGTGTGACGGCATTGTCCCCGAAATCAAGAGGGCTAAAGCCGATGGCCAGCGCCGAAGATCAGCTTGAAGCCGAGGCAACGTCAACGCCGTCCCGGAACGACGTCGGTCTCGCATTCGCCACCCGGGCCATCCATCATGGCTACGATCCGGCCGGCTTTTCCAATTCCGTTCAGACGCCGGTGTTTCTTACATCGACCTACGGATTTGAAAGCGTGGCAGCAAACGAAGCCGTCGCCGCGCTTGGCGGAAGGCTCTACGCACGCGAATTCAACCCGACCACCGAGATCCTCGAAAGGCGGCTCGCCAATCTCGAAGGAGCCGAAGCTGGGCTGGTACTCGCTTCGGGGATCGCCGCCTTCGGCACGCTGATCCTTTCGCTGCTGTCTCAAGGTGACGAACTCATTGTCCACAAGACACTCTATTCGAATACGCTCGCCATGGTCGAACAGGGTCTGCCGCAGTTTGGCATCAAGGTCGTTGCCGTCGACCTGTCGAATCCGAGCAATCTCAATGGCGCCATCACTGACAGGACCCGGCTCGTGTTCTTCGAGACGCCAATCAACCCGCTGATCCGTATCCTCGACATCGCTGCCATTGCCGAACACGCCCATTCTCGCGGCGTGAAGGTCGCCGTCGACAGCACCTTTGCCTCGCCCGCCCTCCAGCGTCCGCTGGAACTCGGAGCCGACATCGTGATCCATTCGCTGACCAAGTACATCAATGGCCATGGCGATGCTCTGGGCGGTGTGATACTGGGCGATGCGAAAACACTGCACCTGCTGCGCGAAACTGGCCTGCGCTATCTCACCGGGGCAGCGCTCTCGCCCATGTCGGCGTTCCTGATTTTGCGCGGGCTGAAGACACTCACGTTGCGTACGGAGCGTCACAGTGTCTCTGGGCTTGCGGTCGCTCAGGCGCTCGAGGCGCACCCGGCTGTGGCTTGGGTTAGCTATCCATTTCTCGGCTCTCATCCCGACCATGAGATCGCGCGCAGGCAGATGTCGCAAGGCTCGGGCATGTTGGCTCTCGGCCTCCAAACGGGGTTCGAGGGCGCGCGCCGTATGATGGACCGGCTCAAGCTGATCATCAGGGCGGTCAGTCTCGGCGACGCTGACAGTCTCATCTATCATCCGGCAAGCCTGACCCGCTCGCGCAAGTCAATCCGCGAGGACGCGCATTTGCCTGACGGAGTCGGCGACGACCTCATGCGTCTGTCGGTAGGGCTCGAAGACGCCGCCGATTTGATCGCGGATCTAGAGCAGGCGCTGGACGGGGTCTGACGCCCAACGCTTCACCCAATGTAACAACGGGAGCTTCAGCATGGCTTTCCTGAGCGGCCTTTCGGCCTTCCCAATAACGCCAAGCGACAGTGACGGCGGCGTCGATGTCCTGGCGCTTCGAAAGCTAATAGCGCGGCTTTGCGCAGCAAAGGTGGATTCCATCGGCCTGCTCGGTAGCACCGGCACCTACATGTATCTGTCGCGCGCGGAACGCCGCCGGGCGATTTGCGAGGCGCTGGACGAGACGCGTGGACGAGTCCCGCTCGTGGTGGGCGTGGGCGCTTTGCGCACCGATGAAGCGGTACACTATGCAAGCGATGCGAAGGCCCTTGGCGCAGCCGCGGGGTTGCTCGCGGCTGTTTCTTACACCCCGCTTACTGACGACGAAGTTTTCGAGCATTTTTCGACAGTGGCGCGCGAAAGCGGCCTGCCGATCGTGATCTACGACAATCCTGCAAACACGCATTTTCGCTTCACGCCAGCGCTCATCGAGCGTCTGGGACGGCTGCCTGAGATCCTCGCTATTAAAAACTCAGCCGACCGGGGCGATGCTATCAAAGGCCAACTTGCGCACCAGAAAAAAATCGTGCCGAAAGGATTCTCGATGGGCTACAGCGGCGACTGGAACGCCACCGAGGCCCTGATCGCCGGCGCCGATACATGGTACAGCGTCCTCGGTGGCATCTTGCCCGACCCCTGCCTTAGGATGGTCAGAGCCGCTCAGCACGGCGACCACACAGAAGCACACCGGATCGACGCCACCCTGGCCCCGGTGTGGGAGCTTTTTAAGACGTTCTCGAGCCTTCGCGTCGTCTACGCAATCGCCGAGCTCCTCGAAATCTGTTCCGCCGAGCCCCCACGGCCAATCAAGCCGCTTTCCGCTGCGGCGAAGGGCCAGCTCGCCGGCGTCCTGGACCGTCTAGGATCAGGTGTCGGATCGTAAGCCGCGCGACTTCATATTGCCGAGGGAAAAATTTACGTACCGACCCTTTCGATGACTAGCCGAGATGTTCTCCACAATCTGATCGGGAACAATGCGCGCGACGTCCTGATCACCGATGGATCGACAGGTCTCGACGCCAATCACGTCCTCGTCAACGTGTTCGATTGGCAGAACGTCTTATCGGCGAGGGAGGTAGGCGTTCCGGGGCCGCCAACGCCTACATTTCTCCGGAAGAGTGTGCAGGCCAGACGACTTCCACTCGAAGCATCAAAGCCTTGAGCTAACAGCATTCAACGCTGCGCAGGATCTTTGCTTCAAGCGCGGCTGCCACAAAAGCCCTTCGAGCAGCTGGTAGATGGGCCTCACCACGCAATACCTGCAGACAAGCGGCCCAGCTCGTCTTCTTTGCCGAGCCGACACTGCATCTGTGAGCCGAGAAACAATGCCCTTTGACCGACCCCCCGCTAGCCTCACACGCGCTTAGCCGCTCTGTTCCGCTGCCGATCTGCAGGCGGGATCCACCGGTTGTCGGAGGTTGTTCCTCCAACATGACGGCGCGATTCAAAAAGCCGAATAGGCCCTTTGGGCGCTGCCCTCGCCATCGAAAATCCTTGTCGATAGAGACCTAAAGAGTAGCTTGATCAGGGAAGGCTCGCTTGTAGCGCGACCACCTTCGTGCTCAGCACGCGCGGTGCCGAGGGAGCGCGGCACCTCCCGTGGCGCGGGTGATGTGTGACCGTGCAGATCCCTGCCCAGCGCTTGCAGTGGCCAGCCCTTCTACAGTGCCGCACAGCGCTGCCTCGCAATTCTGGTGATTTTTGCGTGTCAGCCATTTTGTTCTAGAGCACGTCCTGTGATCGATGAATCGATTGTGATGTGACGGCGGCCTTGGCAGATGATTCAACATCCACTTTGGTGAGGTGGATGATGGGAAGATCACTGAGCGAGGATCTCCGGCTGCGGGTCCTGAAGGCGTCTGACGCGGGCATGTCGGCCCGGCAGGCTGCGGCGCGGTTTGGGGTCGGGATATCGAGTGCGATCCGCTGGATCGCGCGGGCGAAGATCGGCGAACTGGCGCCGCGGCCGCAAGGCCGCCGCCGCGCGTCCAGCCTCGATGCGCATGAAACCTTCATCGTCGGGCTGATCGATGAGCGCAAGGACATCACGTTGAACGAGATGGTAGAGCGGCTGGAAGGCGAGCGGTCGGTGCGGATCAGCCGCAGCGCCTTGAGCGCATGGCTTCGCGGCCACGGGTGGACGTTCAAAAAAAATCCGCACACGCACTGGAGCAGGACCGCCCCGACATCCTGAAGCGCCGCCGCGCCTGGTTCGACGGCCAACTCGATCTCGATCCGGCGAAGCTCATCTTCATTGACGAGACCGGGCTGTCGACCAAGATGGCCCGTCTGCGGGGACGTGCGCCATGCGGTGAGCGCTGCCGGGCCGGCGTGCCGCACGGCCATTGGAAGACGACCACCTTCACCGGCGCGCTGAGGTTGACGGGTATGACCGCACCATTCGTCTACGACGGTGCCATGAACGGCAGTGTGTTCCTTGCCTATGTCGATCAGGTCCTGGTCCCGACCCTGGCGCCGGGCGACGTCGTCGTGATGGACAACCTGCCGGCGCACAAGACGGCAGGCGTGCGAGAGGCAATCGAACAGGTCGGCGCCAAGCTCTTGTTCCTGCCGCCATGCTCGCCCGACTTCAATCCGATCGAAAACGCCTTCTCAAAACTCAAGGCTCTCATGCGCGCCAAAGCCGAGAGAACCATCAACGCCCTGTGGGACGCCGTCGGTTCGATCCTCGACCAGTTCACACCAGCCGAATGCGCAAACTACTTCAAGGCCGCAGGATATGACCCAGATTAAACAGGATGTGCTCTAGATCGCGCGGCAGACCTTATCATTCATCGCGCGGATGCATCACATCCAAACAATCTAATTTACCGGTTTCTTATGATCCTGCATAGCGCGACATCAAAACCCACGACCATGTTTTCCAGCCGTTTTCTGCGGTTGCTCTAGGTCACCTCGACAAGGATCTGCTATGCGCATTTGCGGTATCAAGCTGACGCACGACGGGGGAATTGCTGTCGTGGAAGACGGCAGATTAGTCTTTTGCATTGAGCAGGAGAAGCTCGACAATAACCCACGATACCAACATATCGAGCGGCTTGAGACGGTCGTCGCCGTTTTGGCGGAAAACGGGCTTGCTCCGCGCGATATCGACCGGTTCGTTATTGACGGATGGGACGGTGAAATCCAGTCAGAATTCCAGGTTCTGAGTAATGGCTCCCCTATCACTCTCAACGGCGCGCCATATGTGGAGCGGGACGCCGAAAATCCCCTGACAGCCTATCAAGGTTCCGGTCTCATGCTCGACAGTGGGGTATGTTCTTATGAAAGCTACCCGCATGTTGTTGGGCACGTGGCTTCCGCATACTGCACCAGCTCATTCGCCAAAGCTGAGGAACCGGCATTTTGTCTGGTATGGGACGGCTGCATCTTTCCGCGGCTTTACTACGTCGAGCCAAGTGGAGTCCGATTTGTTGGGTGCCTGTTTCCGATGATAGGCCATGCCTATGCGGCCGCGGGCCAACATTTCGGTCCTTACAGGCAAGAACTGCGGACTGGCTGGAATCTCGGTATCGCCGGCAAGTTGATGGCCTATATTGCGCTCGGAGTGGTCCATGAACACATCGTGAATGTGTTTCAGGAGCTTTACGACGACCATTTTGCCTGGGATACGGACCTTGCTTTTGGCTACGGGAACAACAGCCACAGCGAAGACGCGTTACTCACGGCTGTGCACGACTTCTTCGATGCAAGCGCGTCGCGGTTAATCCCCGAAACGCCCGAGGACATACTTGCTTCCTTCCATGCCTTCGTGGAGCGTCTTCTCGTCCAGGGGATGACAAGGGCGCTGCGTGGGTACTCAGTCCCCAAAACCCGAAACCTGTGCATAGCCGGCGGATGCGGGCTGAACATCAAATGGAACAGCGCTCTTCGGGCGAGCGGTTTGTTCGACGCAGTCTGGGTGCCTCCGTTTCCAAACGACAGCGGATCGGCGATCGGTGCCGCTTGCTGCGCGCTGGCCGCCGACAAAGGTTTCGTGCATCTCGACTGGTCAGTTTACAGCGGGCCAAATGTGAGCCATGGCAAGGTTCCGCCTGGTTGGCAATCTGCTGCTTGCAGCCTGAAAGAACTTGCCAGCGTGCTCGCCGACAACAAGCCTGTGGTGTTCCTTGCAGGTCGCGCAGAGCTTGGTCCACGTGCTTTGGGAGCCAGAAGCATCCTGGCGGCCGCAACTTCGCCGGAAATGAAGGACCATCTCAACAAAATCAAAGTTCGAGAGCACTTCCGACCGGTAGCGCCAATATGCTTGGAGGATCGTGCACCTGACATGTTTGACCCCGGCACGCCGGATCCTTACATGCTGTTCGATCACCGAACCCGTTCGGAGTGGAAAGAAAAAATCCCGGCGGTCGTCCATCTCGACGGGACTGCGCGACTTCAGACAGTTTCGAGAACTTCTGAACACCCAATTGCAGAACTTCTGATAGAATATGAGAAACTCACGGGCATTTCGCTGCTCTGCAACACGAGTGCAAATCTCAATGGACGTGGTTTTTTTCCGGATGCGGCTGCCGCCTGTGAGTGGGGATGCGTAGACCACGTTTGGTGCGATGGGTTGCTGTTGACCAAGACAGGTGCAAGTCAATTCGAGGGCTGAGCGGCGGGCTGTAACGAACTTGAGTTACCGCGCTCTAGCGCTGCAATCGCCGGCAGCATAGCTGAGGGAGCCGGATAATGCGGGTGTGTGCGGTTACGGCCCTTGAAGCTGCCCTGATCTGACGAACGAATCTGATCGTCATGGCCGATAAAGCGCCGAGACTGTGCTGTTGAGCTGGCAAGCACGCGAATGCTTTTGCTTAGCGATGTGAATGGAGGGTTCGAACACCAGGGCCTGCACGGCCCTGCCGACCGGCATGCCATTCGTCTGCTGCGGTGGTGGCAAGCTTGAGCGAATTAGCTGTTTGAGCTCCTTCTGCCAACGGAATCCCGCATTGCCTGCGCCAGCCGCGTTAATCCCTGGGAGCGTCCGCCTTGCCGTCCGCGACTTTGCTCAGCACCGAACCACTCCGCCATGGCGCCGGCATGTGGCCGACCACGTTGACCCCGACACCCTCCGTCAGTGTCAGCAAGTCGGAGTAGAGGTCCACATTCTCGAGCACGCTCCTTGCAGGACCCATAAGTGCGAGATCGGTTGCAGCAACCCGATGCCGAAGGGCACAATTGCCAGCGCACGGTCCTGGTGCCGTCGCGGGGTCACTGCCGGTTCTTCTGACCGCCCGCGTCGTGCTCGGAATAGCGCTCGGAGGCTTCTGGTCGATGTCGGCAGCGTTGGCGATGCGGCTCGTTCCAGGTCACCTCCTGCGGCGCGCCATGTCGATTATCCTCACCGGCGTACCGTCGGTCCAATCGGCGCCTATGTCGGCGACGTCTGGGGGTGGCGAAGCGCCTTCATGATCGCTGCAGTCTTCGGCGCGTTACACTGGTAGTGCAACTCACGGCTTTTCCGAGGCTGCCTCCGATTGGAGCGGCCAGCTTCCGCAGTCTGCTGGATGTGGCCAAGAATCCGATGATCAAAGTCGCGATTTTGGTCGTCCTGCTGGTCGCTTCCGGGCACTTCGCCGGCTCCATCTATATCCGCGACTTCCTTGAGAATGTTCCCGCGCTCAACATCGAGACGATCTCGCTCGTGTTGCTCGCCATTGTCATCGGCGGCTTCTTCGGCAATTTGGCCGGCGGATCTTGGCCGAGCACAGCCTCAAGGCAGTCGCGGCCCTGCCGCCCCTGCTCATAGCGATGGCCGCTGTCTCGCTGCTGACGTTGGAAGCATCGGCCTGGGCCTCGGCGGTTGCGGTACCGTATGGGGCTTGCCTTCGGCGCGGTGCCGGTGGGACTGCAGAAAATGCATGGTGCTGCGCGCCGCTCCCGAGCAGGCCGAAAGCGCCGGTGGGCTGATGGCCGCAACGTTCCAAGTGCCATCGCCACCGGCGCGATTTTCGGCGGACTGCTGGTGGACAATACCGGCGTTGCTAGTGCCTTTGCCTACAGCGCCGTTGCCTCGTTCCTCGCTGCCCTGACAGTGTTCTTGCTCGGACCGATTTGCGAACCCTAGAGCACCTGACACAGGCCAGTGCAGCACGGCGAAAGATGCAATCTCATCAGCCGCGCGGTGCGATCCTGCTCACGATTTTTTGGCGGTTGCAGCCATCGTCTCCGCGCGATCGCACGTTGTTGTCCGGTCGATTTCGACCGGCGGCGGCGTTTTGAATGATGGTGCGGACGAGAGAAGCTAAGAGTGCCGAACCGAAGCGGACCGCCTCGCCGTCGACCGCTCGCCTCGTACGGCTATTAAATACAAGGGCGAACCCGTGCTTGATCCGTGTGAGGCGGCTTTTCCATGCCTCCGGGCCGAATCAGCTTTTGAAATCATTGCATTCCCGGCAATTGGGCGCGGTGCATAGGGTAGACCTTCAGACTCGCACAGCCTGCGGCAAAAGTACTTCTTCCACTTCATGGTTTTGGTGTTGCCGGCTATCAGCATCGGAAATCAGCACCACACTGTCATGCAAAAATCATCGAATTGGAGTCAGACTCAATTTTTGCGTGCCGTTCGCCAGGAGCGCCCGCGGCTTCACATGCGGGATGCCTCCTGCAACATTATCTGCCGCATCCAGGTGCTTGCCGGATCACTGTTGTGAAGGGTGGGCCATTGGACGGCCTCAGTGAACGTGGGTAGTGGCAGGGGAAGTTCGACGATCCGCAGAGGGAAAGTCTTTTTGAAATGCTGAACCAGCCGGAAGGGCATGGTCGCTATACGATCTGTGCCTGAGACCATCGGCGGGATAATGCTAAAGGCCTGCACGATAATCTCGACACGTCTCTTGAGACCATGTTCAAGCAAAAACCGTTCCTCGATGGATGGCATCTGCGGACGGCCGACCCTGAACGCAATGTGCTTCATCGACACGTACCTCTCGAATGTAAGCTGCTGTGGCAGCTGCTTGTTCGTGGGGCAACCTACGCACACGAATGTCTCGTCGAACAGCGCCGCTCTTGGATGCGCGCTCGACATGAACAATTCCGGAAGAATCAGAAAATCGACGTCACCGCGCCGGAGAAGCTCATCGAGATCGTCGTCGAGCGGCAGCAATTCGAAGCTGACGGCGGGTGCTTCCCGTGCAACACGCTCCACGACCTTTTCTAAAAACACGAGTGTGGCGAAATCGGAAACCATGATCCGGAAGCGGCGATCGGATTGAGCCGGTTTAAACGGATCCCAAGAAATAATCGAGCACTGGATGTGCAAGAGTGCGCCGCGAACAGCGGGGGCGAGTGTTTCCGCACGTGGGGTTAGAACACGTTCGCGGCCGCTCATCGTAAACAGTTCATCGTTGAAATAATTGCGTAGCCGGCCGACGGCCGCGCTCATGGCCGGCTGACTTAGGTTGATGCTGCTTGCCGCCGCCGTGAGGTTGCGCTCGGTCAGCAGTGCGTCGAGCACAACGAGAAGGTTCAGATCAAGGCCTTTGAAACGCATGCCTTATCTGTCCGTAACGTGGTTGCTTGTCATCGCGACCATTGTGGGTGGCTAATTTATTGCAGATTGAGATTTGAGCAGACTTGGGCGTGGCGGCGCTCCGACAAGGATCTGCGACACATATCCAAGGTCGCGCGCAATCTTGCGAATTGCCAGTGCTGTGACGACAATCGCCACTCCAAGAACACTTGCGAACGCGATTCTGGTCGTGAGATTCCAGACTTCTCCAAACTGTATAAAATCCGTGAGGCGAAACACGGCACCCTGAACCAGATAAAGCAGCAGCGTGCTCTGACCAAGCTCCACCGCGACAAAGTGAGCTATTCTGGTCGAATAGACAATTCTCCAGCATTGGAACATAAGCTGCACCGCTACTGCAGAAGCTGCTGCCGAGCCAGTGAACATCAGAAATACTTGTTCAGCCGACTGTTTATCATGAATTAAAACGAGATTGTTGTAGGCGTAAGTCTCCTTGCCCCACAAAATAAAGCATATGAAAGCTGTTATCGACAGTAAAACTACAAAAATCGATTTGTGTGCCCAAATGATAATTTTCTGCCATCCGATCGGCTGCGCAAGCAAGAACCCGAGACAATAAAATGGGTAAGTGTATCTTAATGACGGGGTTATTGATAATGTGATGGGCGCGAATGCGACCGCAATTGCAGATGCGCTTATAATCCACATCGATACGCGATTGGAAATTGTAAACAGTCTAATTAGAATGAACGAGATAAACGCCGCCCATATGAACCAGTATGTTCCAATGAGTTCCTTCGAAAAGTCCAGCAATCCATCAGTTAAGCTTGTCGCAGGAGGGATCATGGCGGACTTTAGTGTCCAAATTAACGCACACCAAAAAAGCATTGGTAGTAGTAACTGCGTTGCTCGATTGCCGACCCCTTGAATGAACGGTTTTCGCAAAATTGCCCCATAAGAAAGATATCCGCTTATTGCCATAAAGAGAGGCATGTGAAACATGTAGATCGACTTATAATACGGAGACGTCCAGAAATCGTCAGTGCCTCGATAAATTAAATATTGTAATAAGTGTCCAATTATCACTAAAGTAATTAGTATACCTTTGACGAAATCAAGGCTTAGGTCTCGGTCGTTTGTCTCTGCTGGGCGCGAGCCGCGCCCCTTCGCTCCGACTGTTATTTGATCAAGCATCAGACTCCAGCCCATCTGTTGCGGTTGCTACGGCCGTTTCTGGGCACGGCGAGCACGCCAGTTTCGGTGAAAAGATCGAAATTTACGCGGATCGCGGCGTGGTATCGAGGGCCGACTGGCTGCAACCGAGCGGACGAAATCCCAGTGCCTGATCGCAAACCTGGAGCGCAGTGGCGGTCGCGATCATGTGTGGCGACGCGATGGCCCGGCACTATGGTCGCCAGGACGTCTCTGCAGAACCTCTCAAGATAATTCCGCAGCGCATGCCGAACCGTGCCAAAAGCGAACGGAATGCCAAGCTGCTGCTGCACCGGACGCATGACGTGGATAGAATGGCTCATTCCGAGTCTCTCAAGATCCGGATGCACCCTGTACAATCCGAGTTCGCCTACCAAGAAATCAACCTCGCCAACGTGATGAACGGCGCAGCAGGTCCAAGTAAGCCGCTACGCCGTGCACATTCGCGAACCTCCGGCCTTGCACCGGCCCAGCTACGACCGCCTGAAAGCCCCTGTCGGCCCATAGGCCTTTCGGATGAAAGCGGAGAGCTCGACATGATCGGCTACTTGCAAGTCATGTCCCAGCACACGCTACAGAAGCCGTGGCGTCATCGGGTGCATGTTCATCTATGCAGCGCCCTGGAAGTTTGGTAAAATCGATTGTTTAGATCGCGAGCATTCACGCTATGGATAAGTGAAAGCGATGCGCTTCAAAGGCCTTGATCTGAACCTTCTCGTCGTGCTCGACGCACTGCTGACCCAGCGCAACCTGTCGGCGGCGGCAAGCAGCATCAACCTAAGTCAGCCGGCCATGAGCGCGGCCGTCGCCCGGCTGCGCGATTATTTCAACGATGAACTGTTTACGATGAGCGGCCGCGAACGTGTTCTAACCCCACGTGCGGAAACACTCGCCCCCGCTGTTCGCGGCGCACTCTTGAAAATCCAGAGCTCGATTATTTCTTGGGATCCGTTTAATCCGGCTCAGTCCGATCGCCGTTTCAGGATCACCCTTTCCGATTTCGCCACACTCGTGTTTTTTGAAAAGGTCGTGGAGCGTGTTGCACGCGAAGCACCCGCCGTCAGCTTCGAATTGCTGCCGCTCGACGACGACCCCGATGAGCTTCTCCGGCGCGGTGACGTCGATTTTCTGATTTGTCCAGAATTGTTCATGTCGAGCGCGCATCCAAGAGCGGCGCTGTTCGACGACACGCTCGTGTGCGTAGGCTGCCCCACGAACAAGCAGCTGCCGCAGCAGCTTACATTCGAGAGATACATGTCGATGAGGCACGTTGCGGCCAAGTTCGGGCGGAAGCCCTCCGTCGAGGAGCGTTTTTTTCTTGAGCATGGCCTTAAGAGACGTGTCGAGGTCATCGTGCAGGCCTTCAGCATGATCCCGCCGATGGTCTCAGGCACAGCTCGTATAGCGACCATGCCCTTCCGGCTGGTTGAGCATTTCAAGAAAACCTTCCCACTGCAGATCATCGAACTTCCGCTGCCGCTTCCCGCATTTACCGAGGCCCTCCAATGGCCCGCCCTTCACAACAGTGATGCGGCAAGCGTCTGGATGCGAGAGATATTGTTACAGGAGGCGTCTCGAATGAGTTCTCCGCGGGACACCAAAAAGGGTCGCAAGCCCTGATTGACTACCGCGTCTCACACCGGCACTCGTTTCAACAGGCGTGTCGAACGAGATCGATAGTCGCGGAAAGTGCGCCTGCGAGGTCGTCCAGCGGGTGGGCTGCGTCGACAAACGGTGGGAATGAGAAGGGGCCCCCATAGCCGCCATCAAGCAGCGCCCGAATCTGGCTGCCATTGTCGGTACCGACCAGGACGCGATCCGGGTAAATCCATTGGATCGGATCGCTCACGCTTGAGAGGTGCACGAGACCGGTCAGGTCGCAGGAGAAGAACGGCTCCCCGGCGAGCGGCGTGATGAAACGTGTCGTGCACGAGGCGGAAGACGGACTGGCCATCAATGGCGGCAATGGCCTTAGCCGCTTCGTTCTTCGATCGAAGCGAGCAAGTCTGGAAGCCGAGCGGCTCGATGAGACCGATCAGGCCGCGCGACTGGAGGATCGGCTTGAGCGCCTTCAAGGCAAAGCGGAGATCGCCCCGGCGCTCGCCATTGGCGGGCCAGGAGCCATCGTTGACCGGCACCAGCATGAGCGTCTTGGCGCCGCAGGCCGCCGCATAATCGGCGAGCTTGCTCGCTTCGGCCTTGCGGGCGGGTGTCCACTCATTGAAGCGCTGCAAGGCATTGATGGAAATAATCCCAACGCCTGCTTCGGCGGCGGCAGACCGGACGTCCGCCGCCGGCATGCCGCGTGCAATAGCATTGCTGCGCTGTTGGCTGCGGATCTGGACATCGGTCAGGCCCTGGTCACGGGCAAAAGCGAAAAGTGCCCTGACGTCAAGTCCGGGCGTCGCCATGTGATCGAGTGCAAAGCGGGGCGATGCTTGGCGCATGGCTTGGCTTTCCTTATATGAAACGGCAGTCATTCTCGGCTGACTGGCTTCTACCGTGCGTTGATTCGCGAGGGCCAAAATGATGGTCATGAGGAAGGCGAGGCAGTCGAACTCACGTTTCCCTCACTGTGGTGCCGCGCCTGAGACATCGCCTGAATCGGTGTAATGACCGAAGCTGGCTCGCAGCCATCCATCTGCTTCAAACTAACCCGCCGACCCGGAGAGATGCCCAACCAGATCCGATGCAAAATTCAGGCAGCAGGGTGCTTCGCCAGAGCGAGGCCGACGCCCAGCGCAATCATCGCGCCGCCCGACGCCTCCCTCAGGCGGCGGATCAACCTGGGACGCGCTGCCGCGCCGTCTTGAATGCCGCTGGCCACGAAGGCAACCACGATGTCGGCGAGCGTGTTGAGCGCAATCGACACGGAGCCAAGCACCACGAGTTGCAGAGCTACGTGCCCTGCGCTCGGGTTCACGAACTGCGGAAGGAAGGCTAGAAAAAAGGCTGCCGTCTTGGGGTTGAGAGCCTCGACCAGCACCCCTTCACGAAAAGCCCGCTGGGGTCCGACTGAACGCACCGGGGCGCCATCATCGCCAGTCGCTCCCTTGCGGCGCGCGGCTTGAAAGGTGCGAAAGCCTAGCCAGACGAGGTAGACCGCGCCGAACAGCTTCAATGCGGAGAACAGTTCCGAGCTCTCGAGCACGATCGCGGAAACACCTAGGCTTGCTGCGAGGACGTGGATCATGCCCCCCAACCCCGTGCCGAAGCTGGAAGCGATACCCTCCGGACGACCGCCGGCGAGCGTGCGCGCGGCAACGTAGAAGATGCCCGGACCGGGCGTGATGGCGAGCACGGAGGCCGCGGCGAGGTACAGGGCGAATGGGGTCAGTTCTGGCATCATGGGTCGATTCCGACAAAGTTCATGATTATTTTGGGATGAGAGCGGCGAGCTCGCGGTCAGATGCCCGCTCGCTCGCCGCAAGGCCCGCGGCCACGCCATCGCGGTCGGCCGCGTTCCGGTTCTGACTCAGTTTGCGCTTGCCCTCCAGCCTCGTGATCGGCATGCGCAAGCCAACGATTCCGCGGAGTTGCGCCTGTACAAAATCCGGCGGCGCGTCCGACACCGCCCAAGGCAAGGCGCGCTCGCCCTCGTGGTGGTCGGTCAGACGATTCACGACGTCCAGCAGTCTTCCCGCATGCTCGAAGAACTCGACCGGACCATAGGCGTGGACGGCGATGTAATTCCAGGTCGGGACGACCTTCCCGGTTTCCCGCTTGGTCGCATACCATGCCGGCGTCACATAAGCGTCCGGCCCCATGAAGATGGCTAAGCCGTCGCCCAGCGGCGGAACATGGCGCTGGGGATTGGCCTTCGCTAGGTGCCCGTAGATCACCCCGTGCTCGCCCTCGCTCTCATCAAGGAAGAGGGGCAGTGGCGTTGCGAGCGGCCCTTCCGCCGTGACTGTAACGAAGTTCGCCAGCACCGCCGCGCGGATGGTCGCGCGCAGGGTCTCCTTGT
Source organism: Mesorhizobium sp. WSM4829 (assembly GCF_055811475.1). Lineage (NCBI taxonomy): Bacteria > Pseudomonadati > Pseudomonadota > Alphaproteobacteria > Hyphomicrobiales > Phyllobacteriaceae > Mesorhizobium > Mesorhizobium sp. WSM4829. The sequence continues at coordinate 52,486 of NZ_JBVVQJ010000040.1, forward strand.
CGTCGTCGCGGAAAGCGGGAGGGATGTACATGGCGAAACTCCTTGCGTGACCAGTCAGATACCGGCACTCTGGCCTGCTGGAAACAGCCAGTCAGAAGCTATCGACGTGGTCCAGTTTGTGAAAGATGGCATCGTGCCCGATCATCGTGACGATCGAGGAGCAGATCCACAGCGGGGTGTGCGAGTCGGAGAACCCCTGGTCCTTCGCAGCCGAGGGGTCGGGCATATCCCGGCAATGGCGACTAGTTTGCCAAACCTTGTGAACGCAGCCCGCGATCCCGGAGACCATATTGAAAGAATCGTCGAAGAGGTTCCGGCGATGCCAGGCAATGCCGAGAGGCTGCGCGGGTCCTCATTGTAGCAGGTGACAACAAACGTCTACGCTTAGTCAACGGGTCGGAGCCGACAGTTCGTCCGATGTCGACGAAGCCTGTAAGCCTTCATAAGCGAGACCCAAGGCACTGGCTGGGAAAGCAGGCCCATAGGATCTCGCATTTCAGTGATGTTCTGGAAGCGGGCGAATTTCATATCCGCAGGCATCTAATGCTGGAATCAGATTGGATAGCGCCATAACGGTCTGGTTGCGCAGACCGGCTTGAGTGCTCCTTCTCGACTCGTCGGGAGGACAACCGTCGTGCAAGAGCACGATTGCGCCGGGCCGGACCGAGGCGAGCACAGCATCGACGATCGCATCGGTGCCGGGGCGCGACCAGTCTTTTGGGTCTATCGACCAATGAAGGGCCGCCAGCCCGGCGATCTCTGACGCAGTGAACACTTCTTCGCTCCAGGCGCCGTATGGCGCGCGAATGTAGCGGATCGAGGCCTGGGGGCATGCTACCATGATGGCACGGTTCGCCTCAAATACCTCACGTTGGACGTCGCCCAAGCCGCATTTGGACAGATCCGGATGAGACATCGTGTGGTTGCCCACCTCATGCCCTTCTGCGATCATTCGCTGGATGAGGTCCGGGTGCTCTGCGGCGTAGGCACCAATCACGAAGAAAGTCGCTGGCACCCGATTTTGCGCCAGCACATCGAGTATCTGTGGTGTGAAGAATGGATCGGGACCGTCGTCAAACGTCAGATAAACGCTCCGACGGCCGGTTCCATCAGCGCATTCACTCTGCACCTCCCATCCGTCATCAAGATGTTTCATAGCTCCGGATCCTTCCGGTCAATTGTTGCATCGGTCGGCCATTCGCTCATCGGCCGCGCAATCGGCATAATCACGAGGAGCACGTCCTCCACGCGAGGCGGCATGTCGAGATCCAGCACTTCTGAGTGGGACCGCACGCGAACATCGACACATCGTGGCCGGGCCGTCTCTGCAGAACGTCTCAAATTACCAGCGCCTAGCTTTTCATTGCAGGGTCAGTCCCCCGATAGGGTTTTCGGAAGATCTCGGAGAGTCCGATATGATCGGCTACTTGCAACTGGTTCTCCCGGCACAACCTCCACCGTCCTTGGAGCGCATGGGAAACCTCGACTTGTTGATCCTTGGGGTAGGCGCCTACGCCAGTTGGGGCTTGTGGCGAAAGAGCCGACGCGATGCAGCTTGCGCGATCACCGACGTACCTGGTCGAAAAGGGGATCGGCTCGCTTAATGTTCGGCGCAGACCAGAATGCACACACCAGAAAAATGCTCCTCGGAGCCAACCGCATACATCGACAATCTCCCTAGCCTGCATCCTTGAATTCTTCCTATGCAATGTCCTGTCCGATAGTCAAAATCGAATGTTTCGATGACAAGCATCCACGTTGCGGATAGATGAGACAATGGCCCTTGATGTGAAGCTCCTCGTCGGCTCCACGCACTGCTGACCGAGCGCAACGGCACGGTGGCGGCAAGCCGCATCAGCTAATTCAGCCGGCCATGAGCGCGGCCGTCGCCCAACTGCTTTCAACGATGACCTGTTTACGATGAGCGGTCGCGAATGTTTTAACCCCGCGTGCGGAACCGTCGACGTCTCAGAGTTGAGCGACGACGTCGCGCAGCATCTCGACGCTGCCGGTGTCGTAGACGCCTCTGAGTATCTGCTCACGAAGCGCTTCGTAGATCTGGCGCGCCCCCATGCCATGCGGGCGGATTGAGCACCGGGGGCTGGAGACTGGACCATTTCTTTTCCTGCCAACTGAACCAGTTTGCAGCTACTCTTCCTGAAAGCCAAGAGCACGTCCGAAGTGGATGCCCGAGCCCGCCCACCGATCCAAGACTGGCCCGGTCTGCGAACAGCCAATCGGCTTCGCTACCCGCGCGATCCTGCTACGATCCGGCTGGTGTTTCCAGTGCCGTTCAGCCATCCGTCATCCTGAACTCGACCTACGGCTTCGAAAGCGTTGCGGCGAAGGGGCCGCCGCCTTGGCGGCGCAATCCTCGGCGGCGCGGAAACCCTCCACACGGGCTTACCTACATCACCGGCGCCGCGCTCTCGCTAGTTCGGCCTTACCTGGTTCTGCGCGGGCTGAAGACTCTTGCGCTTCGCGAAGGGCACAGACCATGACGCTTGCGATCGCGCAGGTGCTCGAGGGGCGCTCCCCTTCCTCGACTCCCATCCCGATCAGGCGATTGCCCGAGAGCAGATGTCGGGCATCGCCAACGCTAACCCCTGCGTGACCTTGCCAACAGATCCTCGGTTTCCTGAAGATGGCGTCGTCGAAATCTGCACCGGCGTGGTATTGCCGTTAATCAAGGATGCCAACAACAGGGCCGGATGATTGGAGGCCGAAGCATCAAGCCGCATTAAGACAAGATCGTCGCCCCACCGACGCATTTTGCCAAAAGCAGCTCAACGACGAACATGCCGGCTTGGCGCGCCGAAGGGCCGCCGCCATTCCCGCAAGCGGCCCGCCCGCTCGCCACCGGGGTCAACCCACGCCAATCTATCCACCAACGCTCGTCCCATCCGCTACGCGTAACACCAAGCTGATGTCGCAGGGGCGGTCACCGACCCGGTACGCCGTCGAGACACGACGAACTGGTGCTGTCTTGAGCCACCGGCAAGCAAATCCATTGCTGATCCGCGACTGCAATAAGCGTTAGCTGGAGCGAACATGCATGCTCGCGGCAGACGCAATCATCAGGACCCTTGCCTCGGTCAATTGGATTGGAGACCGTCATATGAAGGTGCAGACCGGTGTTTGGGCAGCTGTTATCGGTCGTCCCGACTTTGGCATGAGTTTTGGTGGACGCGAGCAGCTTGCGAGGGATGCATCCGAACGTGGCGCTGCTCCCACAATTGTCGCAGCTCTCCTGTGAGAGCCTCGCGCAGGCCCTGATCCGGCGTAATTGTGTCGAGGAGATCCGCGAGCACGGCTTCGCCTTCGATCCGCGTCAGCAGATCGAACAAGCCATGTGAAATACGCGCACAGTCACGGTGATCCGTTCGGATTTCGCAGACGGTCTCGTGGCGATCCTGCGCCGTGTATGCGCGGACTTTATGCAGGGATACATAAGGCGGCAATGAAACCGCGAGCGCAGTCCAATCCTGCAGCGTTGCGGCCCGTTTTTTGACGAGGTACGGCCCGACCACAAGTCCATCCAGCTCTGTTGTCAGGAACGTGGCAATCGAGTCAGCAACTGAATCTACGATCGGCTCTGCATTGTTGTTAAAGGACGTATTGAGCAGAATTGGGATGCCTGTCCGCTGCTTGAAGGCATTGATAACGTCCCAGTAGGCCGGACTGGCCTTGCGCGATACTGTTTGCAGCCGAGCCGTACCGTCGACATGCGTGATGGCGCCGAGCAAATCACGCTTGGAATCGCGCACACGAACTACGAAATTCATGAAGGGAAATTCGCACGCACCGCCCGGGAGGTCGAAAAATTCGCGCGCATCCTCCTCCAACACTGATGGGGCGAACGGGCGATATCCTTCCCGCTTCTTGACCATAGCGTTGATCCGGTCCTTGTTTGAAGCGGGCCTGGGGTCGGCAAGAATGCTGCGATTTCCGAGCGCTCGCGGCCCGAACTCCGAACGACCTTGCACCCAGCCGATCACGGCGCCACCGACCATCCACTCGGCTGCCCTATCCGCCACCTCCTCAGTGCGTTCAAACTCCAGGTGCCCCGCCCATGCCTTTAGTTCCTCTTCGACAGCGTGATCGCTCGCGAGTTCCGGCCCCCAATAGACCTCCTGCAATCGCGTACGCGGCGCTGGGCGGCCCAGCTCATTAGACGCGATTAGCGCGGCGCCTAATGCGCATCCAGCGTCATGCGATGCGGGCTGCACGAAGATGTCTTCGAAAAGTCCTGAATAGAGCAGCTTGCCGTTCATGGAGCAATTATGCGCAACTCCGCCGGCCAGGCACAACCGCGTCATCCCGGTGGCCTCACGATAATGGCGAAGAATGTGAAACACGATGCGTTCGAGCGCTTCCTGTAACGACGCACTCACATCCATGTGTTGCTGAGTGAATGGCATTCCCTTTTGCCGAACCTGAATGCTGCGGAGCAAAGTTGGACCGATCCGGTCCAGGTGGACGCGATACTCGCCGTTTGCAGAGAGTTCATAGAATTGCTCGAAAAGCTCGCGATAGGGAACGGGATCGCCGTAGGGGGCAAGCCCCATTACCTTATATTCATCGAATAAGCCGTAGCCGAGATACCGGATCGTCTCGAGATAAAATTGCCCGAGAGAATTGTTCTCTGGGAAAGTCGCAAGTTGCGTAATTTCAGTACCAGATCCAACCGCCACAAGGCCCGACAGGAAATCACCAGAGCCATCAATCGCGAAAATCAGACTTTGCTCGAAGCCCGACATTGCAAAAGCACTCACGGCGTGCGCCTGATGATGACTTACGAATGAGATACGCGAAGCGTCGAGCTCGGTACCGAACTCCTGCGCCAGCAGCTGCTGCATCAACAGTTTAGCATCCAACGGAATGGAGGCGTCCGGCTGGGAAACAAGCATGTTTTCAAGCATTGCGTTGCTATAGTCTTCGGTAGCGTAGAACGCCACTCGATCGATTTCGCTGAGCTGAACCCCAGCTGCTGAAAGACAGTATTGAGCCGCACTAATTGGGAGCTTGTTGGAATGTTTGATCCGATTGAGGCGCTCCTCTTCTACCGCCGCAATGACCTGTCCGTCCCGGACGAGCACCGCAGCGCCATCGTGCATGAATGTGTTTGGAATCTGAAATCTGTTTTCATAGACTTTGTCCAATCCGCCGTTCAATCCTAGACACAGCATCTCGCTCTCCATTTGTCGTACAGGAATACTAAATTGGCCTGTCTCGAGACCGTTCGATCAGAAAGACAGGCCGCGTTGTCGCTCGCGCCCGAACGCCAGCCAAACATCACCGGCCTCAAGGAAATTCTATGAGGTCCGCCGGGATCAACATAAGATCCTGTGCTCGAGACGCCGGGCGTTACATAGCGTTGTGGGATTGAATCGACGCCAGCCAAAACCCTTCGCGGCACACGCTGGCAATGTCGTTTTTATTTGCGCCCATAGCGCATGGTTTATCTCCTTCTCTTTCGCGTCAGCGCATCAGTCGGCGGCGCAACAGCGCCATCGAGAGGAAGAATGGCAACAGTGCGTACAGGCCGAGCACGCCGATGTGCAGGGCGATGCCGCCGATCGGGCGATCAAGCATAACCGGACGAATGAGGTCGATCGCATGTGACAGCGGCATGCATCGCGCTATCTTCTGAAAGGTGTCAGGCAGCTGATTCAATGGGAAAACGGCGCCCGACAGGAACAGCATGGGTGTAAGGATAAGCGTCTGGTAAAATACGAAGTAATCGTAGCTGGGCGAAAGTGCGGTGACGACCATCGCGAGGCTGGCAAATACGAACCCTGTCAGAGCAATGAATGGCAGCGCATAGAGGGCGGACGGCCAGGCTGTATAGCCCAAGGCTGCGGTGACAATGGTAATTGCCATACCGGCCAGGAAGGCCTTGGTGGCTGCCCACGCCAGTTCCCCCAGAACGATGTCGCCGAGGGTAACGTGCGTATACAGCATGGCTTCCCATGTGCGTTGAGAATGCATGCGAGCGAAAGCCGCGTACAGTGTTTCGAGGGTAGAGGCGGTCATCGCACCGACCCCGACCATGCCGGCCGCCAAAAAGGCGATGTACGGCGCACCGTCGACGCGGCCGACCATTATGCCGAGGCCGGTACCGAGGCCGAAAAGGTAGATCATTGGATCGGCGAGGTTACCGAGAATCGCCACGAATGCGACTTTCTTCCATGCCAGATAGTTGCGGCGCCACACCGCAACCCAGTTCCACGCATTGGCGGGCAGCACCGCCGCAAGACCTTCAATCATCGTTCACTCCTCCATCTCGCGCCCGGTCAGCCGCAAGAAAACATCCTCGAGATTGGCTGGACGCAGAAGAAGACGCAGACCTGCTCGCCCCTGCAGTTGCGTTCGCACCTGATCAGGGTCTGGCGCGTAGCAGTAGAGGGTTTCGCCGCTGACCTCGATGCGCTGAGAATGTGGCTTGACCAGCGAATGCAACTCGTGCGGATCGCCGCCGTAAATCTCCATGACCTGGCATCCGATATGCTCGTCGATCAGCGCCTGCGGGCGGCCTTCGGCGATGTGGCGACCCCTTTCGAGCACGCACAGCCGATCGCATAATCGCTCAGCCTCTTCCATGAAATGCGTCGTCAGGATAATCGTCTTGCCGCGTGCCAACAGCGCGCGCAGCCGCTCCCAGATCAGGTGGCGCGCGTGCGGATCGAGGCCGGTGGTCGGCTCGTCCATCACAATGAGCTGGGGGTCGTTGATCAACGCCCGCGCCATCGTCAGGCATCGCTTCATGCCGCCGGACAGTTCCGAGACGCGCGCATCCGCCTTGCGCTCGAGGCGAGCGAACTCGAGAAGCGACGGGATGACCGCTTCGCTCTCGCGTGTGCTCATGCCGAAGTAGCGGCCGAACACCAGCAGGTTCTCGCGTACGGTGAATTCCTGGTCAAGATTATCGAATTGCGGGACCACGCCAATGCCCCTACGTGCCAGCCGAGCGCGCGCCGGCACCGGGACGCCGAGCACCGTGATCGTGCCCGCGTCAGGGCATGTCATGCCGAGGAGCATACGCGCAATCGTGCTTTTGCCGGCCCCGTTTGGTCCGAGGAGGCCGAAACACTCTCCCGACGCAACGGTGAACGACAGGTCGTCGACAACGACCTTGTTCCCATACGACTTGGTTACGCAGGCAAAATCGATTGCCACGGTCGACAGAGAGTCATGCACGGAGCTTTTCGCGCTTGTTTGCCGGTGACACTCCCGTTCGATCGGAGGAGTCTCGGGCCGCCGCAAATCCTCTGGGCCCAACTTTCGCTTCAACACTTGATGTTTCTGGTCCTGGCTCAATACTCTTCCACCTGCGATCACGTGACTATTGCTGTTCGCTGTAAGCTGCGTCAGATCCCACCAAGGCGGGCTTTGGAATGGCGCCGTCGATGTCTGTCACAGTGGCGGCCGAGCTTCGCGACAACCAATCGCTATTGCTCAATGTACACAGCGCGTATGCTTTCAACGGGAGCAAGAGAAAGATGTTGATGAGTGTGTGGAGCGAGAATCCGAGAAATCGAAGTTGGCGCGCACGAAACGCTGCCACGCTGCAGCGAACTATAGTCATGACCGCAATAGTCAGGCATGCCGTCCAAGGGACAGTACCTGTCGTTATGAATTGCGCGAGCCCAGCCAGGAGCGACAAAGAGAGCAATAATGGGCCAAGATTCTGCCCAATCACGTCCAATGTGAGATAAATATTAAGGCCGCGCAGCAGTTGGAGCGCCAGCAACGTGTCACGGAACGTGCTCCGGGCCCAGCGAAGCTGTTGGCGCAGATAGGGACCCATGCTGCTGGGAACGACTGTTGCCGCGACGGCCTCCGGGACATACTCTGTTCGAAAGCCTGCTTTCAGCATCAGGATCGTAAGGTGGCGGTCCTCACCGAAGTCGCTCGGCTTCCCTCGAAAGCGCTGCGTCTCGTATTGATCCAGCAGCGAAACAAGCGCGGTTCGCCGGTACATGGCACACGGACCGCAGCAACACATGACGGCACCGAACCGAGCCTGCGCTGCCCGCTCTTCGTTGCAGGCGAGCCAGTATTCCATGTCAATCAACCGCGTCAGCCAAGTTTCATTGCGATTACTAGCCGCCAACTGGCCCATGGCGGCGCCGATCGCTTGATCTTGCATCTTTAGCGCAAGCCTTGTGACGACGTCCGGCGCGAGTATCGTGTCCGAATCTACATTGAGCACCAAATCTCCGCACGAGCGGCGAACCGCCGCAATCTGTGCCTTGCGCTTTCCGACATTCTTTGGGAGCGCAATGAATTCGAACCTCGGATCACCAGCGTATTCCTCGTGTACACCTACGAGGGCATCGCGGTTTCCAGAACCGTCATCAACAACATAGACCTGCAGTTTTCCGGCGTAGTCCTGACTTGCAATGGAAGCCAGGCAGTCCGAGAGGGTGCGAGGAGCCTCGTTGTAGCACGGGATAATGACATCGACGCTCGGCCAAGGCTCACAGCCGGCCGGTTCGCCCGAGGTCGGCGGTACGTTTGTAGGCAGGGTATAAAACACCTGCGCGGTCTTATAGACGGTCGACAGCAGCGCATAAGAGCAGACTGCAACAATACTGGCTGGGGCAAAGAGGTTCATGCGATGTCAGATTTCTCAGTGAATTTGAGGACGCGAGCGGACAATAAATCCGCGGTCAATGCTGTATTCAGATCGATCGATGCGATGAGGGGCGGGTCGCGCTGACTGATATCATTGCGGGTGTTCTTCATAGCTCTGGACCGTTCCGATCGATCAATGTGCCGGCCGGCCACTCGCTCATTGAGCGTCCAATTGGGAGCACCATGACGAGTACGTCGTCGTCGACTCGCGTGGGAGGCAGATCGGGGTACACGTCCGGGAGGGTTGAACGCACGCGAACGCCCGACAAAATGCTCGCCAAGCCTTTGCGGCAGAACCTACCAACATGGTTCCGGAGCGCGTGCCGAACCGTGCCGAAAGCGAATGGAACGCCAAGCTGCTGCAGCACTGGATACATCGCGCTGATCGAATGGGCGATTCCTAGCCCCTCAAGATCCGGACGGACCCCGTATAGACCGAGTTCAGCGACAAGCAGATCAGCGTCGTCAACCTTGATGTATCGGCGCAGCAGGCCCAAGTGAGCCGCTATCCCGTGCACATCATTGCCGATTGCGCGGACCTCCGGCCTCGCACCCGCCCAACTTCGACCGCCTTCGAATTGCTTTCCATTAAAGGCTCCGGTAGGCTCATAGGTCTTCCGGAAGAACTCAGAGAGTTCGAGGTGATCGGAAAGCCGCAACTCGTTTTCCCAGCACAACCTCCACTGCACGTCAGAGCGCATGCGAAGACTTCCTCTTTTTCGGGTTCTTTTGTGCACCTCACGCGGCAGAGCAACGCGGTGCATGTCATGTGGGGGGTCTATGAACGACCCGCCCAGATTGGTAAAATTGATTGTTTAGATCGCGAGCATCCACGCTATGGATGTTAAAACCATGCGTTTCGAAGGCCCATGATCTGAACCTTCCGGCCGTGCTCGATTGGCCCATAAAGCGACGGCACCGAGGCAGCTGTCGGTGACACAACCTGCTTCAAGAGCGGCCGCCAGCGGCGTGGCTGCGCCTCGTGCCGAAGCAGCGATCAAGTGGAGGATGGGCCCGACTGTTAGGCGTCAGCAAACGCGGCGACCGTTGACGCACGCTGATGATCCATAGGCGATCGCGCAGCTCTGGATCGCGCCGGCGGCAAACAGGTTCCGCGAAGCCTCAGGCTCGACAAGTTGCGGCAAAGGCGGCATCCCACTGGCGCTGCGGTCGCGCTCGGCAACAAGAATCGTCTGGTCGATGCTCGCTGCCTGGCAACCGGTACTGTCGGTAAAGCAGCCTGACGGACCTGGAGAGCGAGAAGGAGGGCGCACCTCGGCCTTGCAGCAAAATGGCAGAGATGGGGAAACGGTCACCCCGTCGCTTCCGAACCTGATGTGTGGACCGCAAAAGCTTCGGCCGACGTCTGGGGCCGTTGAGGTGGAAGCGGGCGAAAACCCGTCGAGGCTCGCCGCGCTGAACATCGAGCCGCATGAAGAAGCCGGATATACGTCAGCAGTTGTGACCATCAACTGGATCCAGCTAACTTGTTGCAATCGGGCGCTCTTATACGTCCACATATAGGGTCAGCTTGACACCACGAGCGCACGTGTCACCAAGTCAACTTCGACAATTCGTTTCATCAGGAAGCGGAAATCGGCTTTCGGAAGCGGGCCAGCAGGCAGTCTTCATTGATCGACGCGCCCCGGCACTCGATGCGTGTCATCTCGGTCAACGATTTGTTCAGCATGGCGCTTCAAGCAAAGTTGGCCTATTTCGGCGGCCTTCGGGAAGGCGATCGCCGGCTCGTCAAGCGAGCCCGGTCTTGCGGGGGTCTCTACAGTCGCACCGACTGTCTTGCCGCGCCGGAATACCCGACGGAAGAATGCATAGAAGCGGCTGTTCTTGCTGCGCGTGAACACCATCAGCATCGACGGTGTCACTACCAGCGTCAGCAAGGTGGCGAAGGACAGGCCGAGGACGATCGCCGACGACAGCGATATCCACCATTGCGTCGACGGCGCGTTGATCGTCGTCTCGTGATGGAAGATTTCGAGACCGAGGCCGAAGGCGATCGGCAGCACGCCGAGGATCGCCGACACCGCCGTCAGCACCACCGGGCGGGCACGTTCGCGGCAAGTCTGCAG
>NZ_JBVVQJ010000041.1:0-19933 GCF_055811475.1 Mesorhizobium sp. WSM4829
GCCGTCCACATATGAGCACCGGAAGCGCAGAAAACGCCATCAGATGGCCGCCAGAGTAGAGTTTCCAAACGGTCTCTAACTTTCGAGTGCTTCTGCGGCGCGCTCGAGAAGTGCGCCGCGATCCAGCGCAAAGCCGGACTCGATCCACTCGTTTTCGAGGTTCTTCAGGGCTGCGCCGAGTTTCGGCCCGGGCGACGCGCCAAGCCTCGTCAGATCGGCGCCCTTGAGCGGAAAGCCGGGCTTTTTCCATTTTTCGGCAAAGGCCAGCAGCCGCGAAAAGCCGCCAGCTTCGAGCAGCGCGTCGTTGTCCTCGACGGCGCGGGCTCGAGCGGAAGCGAGCGACAGCCGCAAGCGATCGACAAGGCCCTGACGATCGCCGCGATAGAGCCGTTTTGCGAGTTCCGCTTCGGTCGTCTTCGGCCCGACGGGCGCTGTCAGCGCCCACTGCCTGAGGCGACCGGCGTCGCTGACGGAGAACCTCAACCGCTCGGCGAGCGTCTTCATCCGCGCTGCGTCCGGCGGCACGATCGCTTCCAGCCTGAGCAGCGGGTCCGGCGTCCAGCCGAGATCCTTCTCCGCCCTGGTCAGCGCATGGATCGCATCGATGCCCCATTTCTCGCTCTCCGGCAGAACGCTGGTGAGCACGCCCGACTGGCGCATCCACAGCAGGGCGCGCGATGGATCGGGGGCCGACAGCAGCTTCTTCAGTTCGGACCAGACGCGCTCGACCGAGAGTTGGCCAAGCCCCTCCTTGAGCCGGGCGCAAGCCTTCAGCCCTTCGGCATCCGGCCGGCCGTCGCCATACCAGGCGAAGAAGCGGAAAAAGCGCAGGATGCGCAGATAATCCTCGCGGATGCGCGCCTCCGGATCGCCGATGAAGCGCAGCCGGCGCGCCTCGATATCGGCAATGCCGCCGACCAGGTCGACGATCGTGCCGTCGGCCTCGGCATAGAGCGCGTTGATGGTGAAATCGCGCCGTTCCGCATCGGCCTTCCAGTCGCGCCCGAACAACACTTTTGCCCGCCGTCCGTCGGTCTCGATGTCGGCGCGCAGCGTGGTCACCTCGAACGGCTTGCCGCCGGCGACAATGGTGACGGTGCCGTGCTCGATGCCGGTCGGCACGGCCTTGAAACCCGCCGCCTCGGCGCGGCGGATGGTCTCGTCAGGCACGGTCGTGGTGGCGATATCGACGTCGGCAACCGGCTGGCCGATGAGCGCATTGCGCACCGCACCGCCGGCGACGCGCGCCTCCTCGCCGCCATCCGCGAGCGCCGCAAGCAGCCGCTGCAAATACCGTTCCCCGAGCCAGTCGGCTTTGCCCGCGAGCGACATCCGGCCGCTCACGTATAGAGCCTTTCATAGAGCGTGCGGATGATGCCCGCGGTGACGCCCCAGATGTGTTGTCCGTCATAGGGCATTTCGTAGAAGACCCATTCGAGATCGTTCCACATGCGGCTGTCGCGGCCGTGGTTGGCCGGGTCCATCAGAAAGCGCAGCGGCACTTCGAAGGCGGCGTCGACCTCCTCGGAATTCAGCGTCAGTGAAAAATCCGGCCGCACTATTCCCAGCACCGGGGCGATCCGGTAGCCGCTGCCGGAGACGTAATCGGGCATGCGGCCGATGATCTCGACCCGATCCTGGCCAAGCCCGATCTCCTCGAATGTCTCGCGCAATGCCGCCGCCTCCGGGCTCGGGTCGGTAGGATCGATCGTGCCTCCGGGAAAGGCCACCTGCCCCGAATGGTTGCGCAGCTTTTCCGCCCGCTTGGTCAGCAGAAGCGTTGCGTCGCGCCCGTGATCGACCACCGGGATCAGCACGGCGGCATCGCGCAGCGCCTTTGCGAGCTTCAAACGCGGATGTCCCGGGTTGAAGCGATGGTCACCATAGTCGTCGGCGGCATGCGCCAGCGGCTGCGCCGCGACGCGGGCGCGAAAATCCTCAGCCGAAAACGGCGCCGGCGTCACTTGGTCCATAGTGTCACCTGGTCCATCGCGTCACCTGGTCCATCATGCCCCGGTTCATTTGGCCCTGGTCCATTTGGCCCCGGTCCATTTGGCGTCGCCCTCTCATGCGCTCAGCCGCTGCAGCTTTTCCGCCGGCATGATCGGATAGACCGCACCCTTCGAGCGGACGGCAAACATCCTTCGGCCGCCGACCTCGATCTCCTCGCCATGCTCGACCAATTCATACATGACCGGCCGCGCCAGCAGCGCCTCAAGCCGTCCGCGCACCAGCACATAGGGTTTCAGGCCGCCGGTTGCCTCCTCGTCGACAAAGCGCAGCGGATGCTCCGGCCCGGCCTCGACCACATCGCCGACATTGGTACGAAAGGTGATGACCTGGCCATCGCCGGTGCCGCAAACGTCCATCTCGACGGCGATGAACGGCGCATCGACGACGCGGATGCCGACCCTTTCCACCGGCGTCACCAGGTAGGTCCTGCCGTCTTCGTCCTTGCGCAGCACGGAGGAAAACAGCTGCACCAGCGGCATGCGGCCGATCGGCGTGCCCTGGTAGAACCAGGTGCCGTCCTGCCGGATCTCCATGTCGAGATCGCCGCAAAAGGCCGGATTCCAACGATCCACCGGCGCCGGCCCTTTGCCCGCGCGGGCGGCACGCGAGATCAGCGCCTCCAGTCCGCGCGCCTCGGTCGCTGCCGTCAAACTTCCTTCACGATCGTCGGCGCGTTCTGTCATGGTCACGAAATAGTCACTGTTGTTCCGCTTGTCAGCCTAAGTCAGTGATTTAAGTTCAAAGACGGGCGCCACGCGAGGCCGAATCGCGGCACTCTGTGGCGTCGAAGCTGCAAGCCGGTATTTCCAACGAGAAGGATCGATGCTGCATGAGCGTGATGATCAAGGAAAGCCCGATCAGCGAAGAGGACATGATCGCCCTGGCCGAGACGGCGCTGGCCGACATTTCCAGGGTTCGCGAGGGCGTCGGCCGCGTCATCTTCGGCCAGGAAAGCGTCGTCGAACGCACGCTGGTGGCGCTGCTCGCAGGCGGCCATGCGCTGCTGGTCGGCGTGCCCGGCCTCGCCAAGACCAAGCTGGTCGAGACGCTGGGCATCGTGCTCGGCCTCGATTCCCGCCGCATCCAGTTCACGCCCGACCTGATGCCGTCCGATATTCTCGGCTCCGAGGTGATGGAGCAGGACGAATTCGGCAAGCGCTCGTTCCGCTTCATCTCCGGGCCGATCTTCGCGCAACTGCTGATGGCCGACGAGATCAACCGCGCCTCGCCGCGCACCCAGTCGGCGCTGCTGCAGGCGATGCAGGAATACCACGTCACCATTGCCGGTGTCCGCCATGACCTGCCGGCGCCCTTCCACGTGCTGGCGACGCAGAACCCGCTGGAGCAGGAGGGCACCTATCCGCTGCCCGAGGCGCAGCTTGACCGTTTCCTGATGCAGGTCGACATCCTCTATCCGGAAATCGAGGCGGAGCGCCGCATCCTCCTGGAGACCACCGGCATTGAGGACGCCAAGGCGCAGAACGTGCTGCAGCCGGCGCGGCTGAGGGAGATCCAGACCCTCATTCGCCGCATGCCGGTGCCGGAAAGCGTCGTCGAGGCGATCCTTCAACTGGTGCGCTCGGCGCGCCCCGGCCAGGGCAATGCCGAGACCGACAAGCACGTCGCCTGGGGCCCGGGCCCGCGCGCCAGCCAGTCGCTGACACTGTGCGCCCGCGCCCGCGCCCTTTATGACGGACGGCTGGCGCCGTCGATCGACGACATCAGAGCGCTGGCCGAGCCGGTGCTGCAGCACCGCATGGCGCTGACCTTTGCCGCCCGTGCCGAGGGCACGACCGTGCGCGACGTGGTGGCGAAACTGGCAAAAGGCATCTGATGGCGCGTATAGGCGAGGCCCAGGCACCGGCGGCGACGCGTGACGCGCTCGCCCGCGGCCGGTTGCGGGCTTCGCTGGTGCCGGACCTGCTGGTCGAGGCGCGTCGCATCGTCAACACGGTGATCGCCGGCTGGCACGGCCGCCGCAAGCGCGGCATCGGCGAGAATTTCTGGCAGTTCCGGCCCTATGTCGAGGGCGACTCCTCGCGCATCGACTGGCGCCGCTCGGCCCGCGACGACCACATCTATGTTCGAGACCGCGAATGGGAGGCCGCCCATACGGTGTGGCTGTGGGCAGATCCCTCGCCTTCCATGCTCTACAAATCGACCGGCGCCACCGTCTCGAAGGAGTCCCGCGCGCTGGTGCTGGCGCTGGCCATGGCCGAGCTTCTGTCGCGCAGCGGCGAGCGTATCGCCTGGCCCGGGCTGACCGATCCGTTCACCGCCCGCAACGGCGCCGAGCGGATCGCAGCACAACTCAGCCATGCCGGCGAATTGCCGGCAAAGCCCGACCTGTCCGCCATCCGCCGCTTCTGCGACATCGTCATCGTCAGCGACTTCCTCGATCCGGTCGAGGACACCATCGCCTGGCTTGACGTGCTCGCCCGCCACGGCGTGCGTGCCCATCTGATCGAGGTCGCCGACCCGGCCGAGGAGAGATTCCCCTATGCCGGCCGCACCGAATTCACCGATCCCGAGACCGGCGACAAGCTGACCGCGGGCCGCGCCGAAACGCTGGGCGACGACTACCGACTGCTTTACATTGCCCGCCGCCAGGAACTGACCGACTGGTGCAAGCGCCTCGGCTGGAGCTTTACCGTCAACCACACCGACCGCCTCGCCTCCGATGCGCTGGTGCGTGTCCACATGGCGATGACCGTCGATGGCAGCTCAGCCGGGAGGATCCGCGCATGACCTGGCTGCCGCTCTCCTTCGGGGCGCCGATGGTGCTGTGGGGCCTTCTGGCCCTGCCGGTGATCTGGTGGCTTTTGCGGTTCACCCCGCCCAAGCCGCAGACTGAAGTCTTCCCGCCGCTGAAGATCCTGGCCCGCGTGCTGAAGCGCGAGGAGACGCCGCAACAGAGCCCGTGGTGGCTGACGCTGCTCAGGCTGCTGATGGCGGCCCTTATCGTTGCGGCGCTGGCCGAACCTGTCTTCAACCCGCGTGAAAGACTGCCGGCCGAGGGCACCGCTCTTGCGCTGGTCATCGACAATGACTGGGCAAGTGCCGCCGACTGGGGCCAGCGCGTCGCCACTGCCGAACGGCTGATCACCGATGCCAGCTCCAACGACGTGCCTGTCATCATCGCCTTCACCGCCGAAAAACCGAATGCCGAGATCGGCCCGTTCGACGCCCCCACCGCGCTCGACCGGCTGCGCGCGGCAAAGCCGCGGCCGATCCCGACCGACCGCCCGGCCGTCTATGCCCGCGTCGCGGCAACCCTGGAGAGCTTGCCGGGCGCCAGCGTCGCCGTGCTCGCCGACGGTCTGGCGGCGGAAGGCGACGAGGCCGCCTTCAACACGCTTCTGTCGAAGAACGCCGCCCGTGTCGTCTGGGCCGCCTCCGACCGGCCTGGCCTGATCGGCCTGACTGGCGCCGACAACCAGGTGGACGGCTTCGAGCTGACCGCCATCCGCGCGCCGGGCGATCCGGCGCCGGCTCAGGTGACCGCCGGCGCCTTCGACGACAAGGGCCGCCGCATCGCCGACGCCACGCTGACCTTCTCGCCGGGCGAATCCACCGCCACCGGCACGATGGCGGTGCCGTTCGAGCTGCGCAACGACTTCGCCTCGATCACGCTCGACGGTCAGCGGCAGGCCGGCGCCGTCCGCGTGCTCGACGAGAGTTCCAAGCGCCGCCGCGTCGGACTGCTGTCGCAGGCCGAAGCCGACCAGGCGCAGCCGCTTCTGTCGCCGCTGTACTACATCCGCCGCGCGCTGCAGCCCTTCGCCGATCTGGCCGAGCCGTCGAGCGCCGACCTTGCCGACGCCATCCCGCAGCTCCTCGACCAGAAGCCGGCGATGATCGTCATGGCCGATGTCGGCACCATTCCGCAGCCGGTGCGGCAAAGGCTGGTCGACTGGGTCGACAATGGCGGCACGCTGGTGCGATTCGCCGGCTCGCGGCTGGTCGCTGCCGGCAATGACGACGACCTGCTGCCGGTCAGGCTGCGCACCGGCGAGCGCTCGCTCGGCGGCGCGCTGTCGTGGACGACGCCGCAGCCGGTCACCGATTTTCCGAAGACCGGCCCCTTCGCCGATCTCGCTCCGCCGGCCGAGGTCACCGTCACCAGGCAGGTGCTGGCCGAGCCGACGCCCGATATCGTCGAGCGCAGCTGGGCCACGCTTGCCGACGGCACGCCGCTGGTGACCGGTATGAAGAAGGGCAAAGGCACGCTCGTCCTGTTCCATGTCACGCCGGAGGCGACCTGGTCGAACCTGCCGATCTCCGGCAGCTTCGTCGAGATGCTGCGCCGCATCGTGCAACTGTCGCGCAACCAGGGCGCGGCGGTCGCCAATGCCGAAGCCGCCGCCGCCTCACTGGCGCCCTACCGCATGATATCAGCCGATGGCACGCTGGTGCCGCCGACGCCGGATGCACGGCCGCTGGTGCCGGGTGCCGGCCCGCTGCCGGTGACGTTCGAGAATCCGCCCGGCCTGTATGGCTCCGACACCGGCGTCATCGCTCACAATCTGCTCAATGCCGAAAGCCGCTTGGCGCCGCTGGTCCGTCCTCAGATCACCGTGCCGGTCACCACCGTCCAGTACGCTTTCGACGAATCGCACAATTTGAAGGGCCCGCTGGTGGCGGCAGCTCTCCTGCTGATGGTCCTTGATACGCTGGCGGTGTTCTGGATGGGCGGTCTGTTATCGCGCCGGCCGCGCCGCGCCGGCACGGCCGCCGCAACCACCGCTGCCCTGCTGATTGCGCTCGGCGCCCTGGTCGGCCACACCGACATCGCCCGCGCCGACGATGCCAAACCCGGTGATGAGCGGGCGATCGAGGACATTTCGAAAACCCGGATCGGCTATGTGCAGACCGGCGACCGGAGCGTCGATTCGATCAGCCAGGCCGGGCTGGAGGGCCTGACCCGCTTCCTGATCGAGAAGACCGCGCTCGAGCCGGGGGCGCCGGCCAGCGTCGATATCTCGAAGGACCAGCTTGCCTTCTATCCGCTGATCTATTGGCCGATCGATCCTGCCGCGCCGATGCCGAGCCAGGCCGCGATCGCCCGCGTCGACGGCTATATGCAGCAGGGCGGCACGGTGCTGTTCGACACGCGCGACCAGTTCGCCACCGGCATCGGCGCGGAGCAGGCCAGCCCGGCGACGGAGCGGCTGCGCGACATCCTCGGCAACCTCAACGTGCCGGCGCTGGAGCCGGTGCCGTCGGACCATGTGCTGACCAAATCCTTCTACATCCTGCCTGAGTTTCCCGGACGCTTCGCCGGTGGCCCGCTCTGGGTCGCGGCGTCGCTCGAAGCCAGCAACACCGAGAACCGCCCGGTACGCACCGGCGACGGCGTCTCGCCGATCATGATCACCGCCAATGATTTCGCCGGCGCCTGGGCGGTCGACGAGAATGGCGACCCGCTTTTGCCGACCGTGCCGTCGGATCCGATGCAGCGCATTTATGCGCTGCGCGCCGGCGTCAACATCATGATGTACATGCTGACCGGCAACTACAAATCCGATCAGGTGCATGTGCCGGTGCTGCTCGAACGGCTGGGGCAGTAAGCCATGAACTTGTCGCTCGCCTTCGAACCGCTCATCTCCTGGCCGCTGCTCGGCCTGGTGCTGGCGCCGCTGTTGCTGCTGGCATTGGTCGGCCTGTGGTTCCGCCAGCGCGGCGCGGTGTTCCGTTTTGCCGCCCTGCTGGCGCTGACTGCGGCCCTGCTCAACCCGGTGTTGCTCGACGAAGAGCGCGAGGCGCTGAAAAGCGTCGTCGCCGTCGTCGTCGACCGCAGCCAGAGCCAGGACATTGGCGAGCGCACCAGGCAGACCGACGAGGCGCTGGCCGGGCTTCAGCAGCGCCTCGGCCGCTTCAAGCAGTTCGACGTCCGCGTCGTCGAGGCCGGCAAGTCGGAAGCCGCCGAGGAGCGCACCGAAACGCGGCTTTTCGGGGCGCTTGAGAGCGCTTTCCGCGACGTGCCGCCTTCGCGCATCGGCGGCGCCGTCATGATCACCGACGGCGAGGTGCATGACGCCCCGGGCGGCACGCCCGACTTCAACGCCCCGCTGCACGCGCTGATCACCGGCAACGACCAGGAAAAGGATCGCCGCATCCGCTTCGAGAATGCGCCGCGCTTCGGTCTGGTCGGCAAGCCGCTCGAAATGACCTATCGCGTCATCGGCACCAACAACGAGGCCGGCTCGGTCGATGTGCGCGTCTCGGTCAATGGCGAGCAGGTTTCGGTCGAGCGCGCCACCATCGGCCAGGCCATGCCGCTGCAGGTGACCATTCCCGGCGCCGGCCGCAACATCGTCGAGCTCGCCATCGATCCCGAGCCCGACGAACTCACCGACACCAACAACCGCGCCATCGCGCTGATCGATGGCATCCGCGAGAATTTGCGCGTGCTGCTGGTCTCCGGCGAACCGCATGCCGGCGAACGCACCTGGCGCAACCTTCTGAAATCCGACGCCTCGGTCGATCTGGTCCACTTCACCATTCTGCGGCCGCCGGAAAAGCAGGATGGCACGCCGATCAACGAATTGTCGCTGATCGCCTTCCCGACGCGCGAACTGTTCGTCGAGAAGATCAAGGATTTCGACCTGATCATCTTCGACCGCTACCAGCACCGCGACGTGCTGCCGGTCCTCTATTACGACTACATCGCCGAATATGTCGAAAAGGGCGGCGCGCTGCTGATCGCGGCAGGACCCGAATATGCCGGCGAAAGTTCCATCGCCCGCACGCCTTTGATGTCGGCGCTGCCGGCGATGCCGACCGGCGAAGTCGTTGAAAAGGCCTTTTATCCGCGCCTTACCGAGCTCGGCCAGCGCCATCCGGTGACGCGCGGGCTTGACGGCTCCGCCACCGAGCCGCCGCACTGGAGCCGCTGGTTCCGCACCATCGGCGTCGAGAACCCCGGGGGCGAGGCGGTGATGAAGGGCGCCGACAACCGACCGCTGCTGCTGCTCGACCGCAAGGGTGAGGGCCGCGTCGGCATGTTTTTATCCGACCAGGGCTGGTTGTGGGCGCGCGGCTTCGAGGGCGGCGGCCCGCATGTCCAGCTCTATCGCCGCATCGCCCACTGGCTGATGAAGGAGCCCGAACTCGAGGAGGAGCGGCTGACTGCCGACGGCCGCGGCATGATGCTGGAAATCCGCCGCCAGACGATGAGCGACGATCCCGGCCCGGCGCAGATCATCACCCCGTCCGGCAAGGCGATGACCGTGAAGCTCGAGAGAGCCGAACCCGGCGTCTTCCTGGGCAGCATCGAGACGAGCGAGATCGGCCTCTATCAGGTCGGCAATGGCGACCTGAAAGCGCTTGCCCATGTCGGCCCGGTCAACGCACCGGAATTCACCGACGTCGTCTCAACCGAGAACCGGCTGAGAGCCCCGGCCGAGGCCACCGGCGGCAGCGTGCGCCGGCTGGCGCAATCGTCGACCCTTGGCAATCTCGCCGGCGGCGTGACGCTGCCGTCGGTCGTCCCGGTCCGCCCCACGGGCGCGGCGGCCGGCAACGACTGGATCGGCCTGCGCACCACCGACGACAGCGTGCTGAAGGCCGTCTCGCGCGTGCCGCTGTTCGGCGGGTTCCTCGGCCTCGGCCTGCTGCTTCTGGCATTGGGCTCGATGTGGTACCGCGAGGGGCGGTAGCGACGCCGACTTTCCTTCTCCCCTTGTGGGAGAAGGTGGCCGAGCGAAGCTCGGTCGGATGAGGGGTGCTCCAACTTGACGCAAACTCTCGTATACATCGGCAAAATCACCAACGCCTCACTCCGTCCAGCACCCCTCAACCGTCTTGGCGCTGCGCGCCAATCCACCTTCTCCCACAGGGGGAGAAGGGGAAGCGGGCGCTACTCCTCCGGTTCCGTCGTGAACATCAGCGGGTAGCCCTTGGCCTTGCCGGCATCGGTCGCCCGAGTCGCCTTGGTCTCGGCGACGTCCCTTGTGAAGACGGCGACGACGCAGACGGCTCAGTCGCCCGGGCCAGCAAACAAAATGAGATTTCCGTCTGGATCCATAACAATGAAGTTTCTGGCACCCCAGGGTTCTTTCCTGAGGACTTGGTGAAAGGGCACCCCTGCGGCCTGAAAATTCAGAAAGAGCTGTTTAATCTCGTCTGCAGTATCGACTGTGATCCCGGCGGAGAGCAGGTGTTCACGTTGCCGTATATCGCCAACGAACACAGGTTCGCAAATCAACCTCAGCGCGAGTTGCGCATTGTCACGTGTCACCTGTCCGTAAAATGCCGGGTCGCCGTAAACAAAGTCGACTCCGAAGCCGAGCTTGGTGGTGAAGAATTCGAACGACGCTTTGATGTCGGTGACGAACAACTGCGCTGAGGTTGAACTCAGAACGGGTGCAGGCACGGTCTGTTTTTTCTGATCTGTCATGGCTGGGGCTCCTGTCTTGAGCGCCTGCCATCCCTAGAACCCCGATTGACGCCGATCAGTTCCTGCGCGTCGCTGAGCTTGAAATTGGCTTTCAGTACCTGATTGTCATCGAGATGCTGGAAGCGTGGCAACGCAGCCCTGATCTCGGCTGCGACCGGATAGTACCGTTCGCGGTGCCACCGCAAATATTGCTTGGCCTGCTTTTTGAGGTTTTCGAGATTCGGCATGGGCGCAACTGTGGTGACAGTATAGGCGGGCATTGCCCTTTCGACGTTACACCGATGCGCCCTACGCAGCGCTGCGAACGTGCCTCGGCGATGAGCAGTTGTCAATCACCGCACTCCGTCCAATACCCTCAACCGTCTTGGCGCTGCGCGCCAATCCACCTTCTCCCGCAGCAAGGGGAGGAGGGGGAAGCCGGCACTACTCCTCCGGTTCCGTCGTGAACATCAGCGGGTAGCCCTTGGCCTTGCCGGCATCGGTCGCCCGTGTCGCCTTGGTCTCGGCGACGTCCCTGGTGAAGACGGCGACGACGCAGACGCCGCGCTGGTGCGCGGTGATCATCACCCGCCGCGCCTGGTCCTCGCTCAGCTTGAATTCGCCCTTGAGCACCGTCACCACGAACTCGCGCGGCGTGAAATCGTCATTGAGGAGGATGACTTTGTAGAGTTTCGGGCGTTCGATCTTCGGCCGCGTCTTGGTGCGGGGTTTTGTGACGATCTCAGGCATCGGAACCGGCAACTGTGCGCAAGAAATTCGCTTTTATTCTGATATTCTGACATGGACGAAAGCGATCGTCCATTTTGAACCGCCCGCAAACCGCCTTCCCGGCGGGCGCGGCCATTCACAAGCCCGTGCCTATATGGGACCGCCGCCAAGCCAGCGCAGACCGCGAAGAAACGATACGGACCGTTCCGTTTAGAAACAACTATCGCCGCAATACCGCGCTCAGCACGTCCCTGATGCCGATGGCGCCGACGAAGCGCGACTGGTCGTCGAACAGCGCCACCGGTGCGGTCTGCGAGCGGTGCATGGCCAGCATCACCGTCTTCAGCGAGGTGCCGGGATTGGCCCAGAATACCTGCGTCGTCTCCTCCGGCTGCGCCTCGACATCGGCGCACGACACCCAGAACGCCGGCTTGCCGTCGCGCTCGGCCGCCGCCACCAGCCCGTGCTCGTCGATCTTGAAACGCGTCGTCTTGCGGCGATCGAGCCACACCCAGCCGTCCTCGCCGTGGTCGAGATCACGGCGGTCGCGCATCACGTTCCAAGCGGTCAGCACCGAGAGCGGATTCACATTGGCGATGAAGTCGCGGACATAGTCGTTGGCGGGGCGCAGCACGATGTCTTCCGGCGCCCCGGTCTGCACGATACGACCGCCTTCCATGATGGTGATGTGGCTGCCGATCTTCAGCGCCTCCTCGAGATCGTGGCTGACGAAGACGATGGTCTTCTTCAGCTCGGCCTGAAGCTGCAGCAATTCGTCCTGCAGCTTGGTCCGGATCAGCGGGTCGAGCGCCGAGAACGGCTCGTCCATCAGCAGGATCGGCGCTTCGGTGGCAAACGCGCGCGCCAGCCCGACGCGCTGCTGCATGCCGCCGGAAAGCTCGTGGGCGTATTTCGACGCCCACTGGTCGAGTCCGACGAGCTTCAACTGGCGCTCGACGCGCGCCTTGCGCTCGGCTTCGGGCACGCCGGAAAGCTCGAGCCCAAAGCCGACATTTTCCGCGACGGTGCGCCAGGGCAGAAGGCCGAACTGCTGAAACACCATGGCGACCCGCGTCTGTCTGATGTGGCGCAGCGTGGCGGCGTCGCAGGCCGCGACATCGACCATGCGGTCGCCGTCCTTGACCATGACGTTGCCGCGCGCCGGCACGTTGAGCAGGTTGACGGCGCGTAGCAGCGTCGATTTGCCGGAGCCGGAGAGGCCCATCAGGACGGAAATCTCGCCCTCGTTGACGGTCAAATTGGCACCGGCGCAGCCGAGCACGGCGCCGGTCTTCTCCAAAATTTCCTGACGCGTTGCGCCCCTGTCGACGAGCGCCAGCGCTTCCTTGCGCGCCGCGCCGAAGACGATGTCGACATTCTT
Source organism: Mesorhizobium sp. WSM4829 (assembly GCF_055811475.1). NCBI lineage: Bacteria > Pseudomonadati > Pseudomonadota > Alphaproteobacteria > Hyphomicrobiales > Phyllobacteriaceae > Mesorhizobium > Mesorhizobium sp. WSM4829. The sequence goes on from NZ_JBVVQJ010000041.1 coordinate 12,504, forward strand.
GAAATCGACCGCAGCGCTCATTTGGCGGCTCCCGTGCCGATGCGGCTGATGCGGTCGAGGATGATGGCGAGCACGACGATGGCGAGGCCGGCTTCGAGGCCGAGCGGGATGTTGACCGAGTTCAGCGCGCGCACCACCGGCTTGCCCAAGCCGTTGGCGCCGATGAGCGCAGCGATCACGACCATGGAGAGGCAAAGCATGATGCACTGCGTCAGGCCCGCCATGATGGTCGGCAGCGCCGCCGGCAGCTCGACTTTCCACAGCAGCTGGCGTTTTGTCGCGCCGAAGGCTTCGCCGGCCTCGATCATCGGTTTCGGCACCGAGGTGATGCCGAGATGCGTCAGGCGGATCGGCGCGGGAGCCGCGAAGATGACGGTGACGATGAGGCCGGGTGCGATGCCGAGGCCGAACAGAATGAGCACCGGGATCAGGTAGACGAAGGTCGGCATGGTCTGCATCAGGTCGAGGACCGGCTGGAGATAGCGATAGCCGCGCTCGTTATGCGCCGCCCAGATGCCGATCGGCACGCCGATGGCCATCGAGGCCGCAGCGGCGCCCACGACCAACACCAGTGTCTCGACGGTTTCCTGCCAGAGATCCTGGTTGACGATGAAGAGCAGGCCGAGCGCGACAGCAAGCGCCAGCTTCCATGATTTCTGCAGGTACCAGGCAAGCCCGGCTATGGCGGCGACCAGGAGGACCGGGGGGACGAGCAGCAAAAGATCGACGAGCCCGTCGAGAACGACGGTTAGCCCGTCGGCGATACTGTCGAAAAACCACTCGAAATTGGTGGTCAGAAAGTCGAAGAAGGTCTTGCCCCACCGCCCGATCGGGATCTTGAAGCTCGAAATCAGTTGCGAAACCGGATCCATGGCAAATGTCCCCTCATTCTTCTTCACCTCTCCCCTGACGGAGTGGGCCGAACCGCGCAGCCGAGCCGGGTGGGATGGTCACGGTTATGCTCCGTTCCGAACCATCCCAACCGCGGCGCGTGCCGCGCCGAACCTCCCCACACGGGGGAGGTGTAAGTTTGCTACGAACCCAGTGCGGTTTTCACCGCGGCCGCGCCGTCGCCGCCGTCGAAGGTCGTCACGCCGGCGAGCCATGGCGTCATCGCGTCCGGATTGGCCTTGAGCCATTCGGTGGCCGCGGCTTTCGGGTCGGCGCCGTCATTGAGGATCGCACCCATGATCTCGTTTTCCATCTTGAGCGAGAACACCATGTTCTTGAGCAGCGCGCCGACGTTCGGGCATTCGGTGGTGTAGCCGGCCCGGACATTGGTGGCGACGGTCGCGCCGCCGAAATTCGGGCCGAACACCTCGTCGCCACCCGACAGATAGGCCATCTTGATGTTGGCGTTCATCGGATGCGGCTCCCAGCCGAGGAAGACCACGTCTTCGCCCGATGCGGCCGCTTTCTGCACCGCCGACAGCATGCCGGCCTCGGAGCTTTCGACAAGCTCGAAATCCTTCAGGCCGAACTTGTCGGCGGCGATCATGTCGAGGATCAGGCGGTTGCCGTCATTGCCGGCTTCGATGCCGTAAATCTTGCCGTCGAGCTTGTCCTTGAATTTGGCGATATCGGCGAAATCCTTCAGACCGGCATCATAGGTGTGCTGTGGAACGGCGAGCGTATATTTCGCGCCTTCCAGGTTGGTCACGACCGTCTCGACCGACTTGTCTTCGAGATAGGGTTTTATGTCGGCTTCCATGGTCGGCATCCAATTGCCAAGGAAGACGTCGACGTCCTTGTTCTTCAGCGAGGTGTAGGTGACCGGAACCGACAGCACCTGCACGTCGGGCTCGTAGCCGAGCGCTTCGAGGATGACGCTTGCGGTAGCGGTGGTGGCGGTGATGTCGGTCCAGCCGACATCGGCAAAACGCACCGGCTTGCAGCTTTCCGGCTCGGCGGCGAGTGCACCGCTCGCCGAAAGAAATGCCGCCAGACCGAGGCCGGCGGCGAGTAGTTTCATACGCGACATCTGTATTCTCCCATTGTGATCTGTCGGCGAAGCGAAATTGCGGTTTTGTCTCCGCCTTGTTTCGTCAGCCAAACACCATTCTGGTGCGGTTTCAAGCGATAAGACAATCGCGATCAACGGCGCGGGCTGGCCGACCAGCGACAGATTCGCCGCTTTTCCGGTGGCCAGGCGCTTTTCCGGTGGAACGTCGGGACGCCCCCTCCCCGCGTTGGGACAACTCGGCTTAAAGAGGCGGCATGGCCAAGCTGTACTTCCACTATGCGACGATGAATGCCGGCAAGACGACGATGCTGCTGCAGGCCTCCTACAATTACCGCGAGCGCGGCATGACGACGATGCTGTTCGTCGCCGGCCACTACCGCAAGGGCGACACCGGGCTGATCTCGTCGCGCATCGGCCTGGAGACGGAGGCTGAGATGTTCCGCGACGGCGACGACCTGTTCGCCAGGGTCGCCGAGCATCACGACCACACGACCGTGCATTGCGTCTTCGTCGACGAGGCGCAGTTCCTCGAAGAGGAGCAGGCGTGGCAGCTTGCCCGCATCGCCGACCGGCTGGACATCCCGGTGATGTGCTACGGCCTGCGCACGGATTTCCAGGGCAAGCTGTTTTCCGGCTCGCGCGCGCTCCTGGCGATAGCAGACGATCTGCGCGAGGTGCGCACCATCTGCCGCTGCGGCCGCAAGGCGACGATGGTCGTGCGCCTCGGCGCGGACGGCAAGGTGGCGAGACAGGGCGAACAGGTGGCGATCGGCAAGGATGTTTATGTCTCGCTCTGCCGCCGCCATTGGGAAGAAGAAATGGGCCGCGCCGCGCCCGACGATTTCATCGGCTTCACCAAGGCCTGAGCAGCGCCGTCGGCGACGCTGCCGATCTCTCCTCTTGCGGGCCCTTGCGGGGGAGATCGGGTGCGCTTCGGCTTTTCTCCAATCACCAGCGGTGGAAGACAGGCCGATGGGGTCGGGTTTTGTTTGAGTTATCGCGGCATCTTCCGCCTTTCCTTCCCCCCTTGCCATACATATATTCGCGGCGTTCGCGACACGAACAATTGCCGAAGCGGGAGGCTCCTATGGCGACATTGCAGAATTTCGATGCCGAAATTGCCAAGACCAATCAGGTCGTGCAGGACATGCGCACCAAGATCGAGCAGTCCGGCGCCGTGCTCGACACGCTTGCCAAGACCGACAGGAAGATCGGCGACGCCAATTTCGACCTCGAGAACGCCCGCATCGAGGATGTGCTGAAGCAGCAGAAGGTGATGGAAGGCAACATCGCCGACCTGATCATCGGGCTGGAGGACGCCACCAACGTCTTCGGCGCCGAATTCGAGAGCATGAAGAACTACACCGGCTGGGAAAGCTTCGTCGGCATATTTTCCGACCAGAGCAAGCAACGCATGCGCACCGACCGCGTCCGCAACATGTCGCTGGCCGGCAATCTGCAGGAGCTTTTGGCGAAATCCGACACCATCGTCGGCATCCTCAAGGCGCAGAAGCAGATCCTCGATCAGCGTTACAAGACCTCCGAGGCCAGCCTGTCGCAGGTGATCGAGCGTCGCAAGGCGACCATGTCGAATCTCGAGACCGTGCAGAAGCGCATCGAGGAGCTCAATCCGATGCTGCTCGACATCGAGAACAAGATCGCCGCCTCGACCAGCCAGAAGGAGCGCACCGAGCTTGAGGGCGAGCGTTCGAAACTGGCCACCGAGTACAACGAGAAACAGGCCAAGGAGCAGGAACTGCTGGCCGAAAGCCAGACGCTGGAGCGCTACACCTCGATGTTCCAGACCTTCGTCGATTCGCTCAACAACCAGATCGCGGCCCAGTCGACGCTGATCAACAAGCTGACCATCGATACCGAGCAGCGCATCGTGCTCTACAAGGCCCTGGAAGATTCGCTGAAGACCGCCGCCCAGCAGGACGTCGCCCACAAGATCAACACGCTGGGCAGCCAGGTCGACAACACCGCCGAGGAAACCATGGCCGGCATCGGCGCGGCCTCGCAGAAGCACATTGGCGATCTCCTCGAAATGCACGAGAAGAACATGGTGGCGACCGCCGACATCCAGCGCCGCAAGAAGCTGGCCGACGATGCCTTTGCCCGCCGCTTCGACGACGTGCTGAAAAAGCACAATGCGGCAAACTACGTGCAGTCGTAATTGCTGCATATCTCCCAAGGGCTGGCTGCATGACCCCCGAAAACGAAGCGGCAACGCGTTATTTCTCGGCGATCACCGCGGCACTCAGCGGCCTCGAAGTGTTCATGCGCGACGATCGCTCGCCGCTCTACCGGCACGGCATCGTCGCCAAGATCGTCGCCGAATACATTGCGCGGCTCGACAACTCGTTTTCCTGCTGGCGCAACCGGCTGGGCTTCATGGAGACATTCCGCATCTCGCGCGCCGAAAGCGGCTTTCCGGTCTTCCAGAACGTGCTCGAACTTGAAAACGACCGCCGCCAGGCCGATACGCGTCTCGCCAACATACCGCTGGCCGACGAGTTGCGCGAGGAAATGGCCGACTTCATCCTGCGCCACAAGGAATTCCCCGAGGCGCTGCAGAAGTCGATGGCCGAGCGGCTCTATCTGGAAGGCGTCAGGAGCGAGACGACCTTCGGGCCGTTCACCTTGGCGCAGACGGCAAAAGTCTCGGTCAATCCGAAGACCAAGCGGCCTTACTACCTCGCCCATTGGGCAGCCTTCGACGGCAGCGCCAACCTGCCGCTGGTCTACATGGTGACGGTCGAGGATTCCTCCGAAGAGATGATCGGGCAGCTTGTCGACCGCAATGGCAAGCTCAACGAAAAGGTCGACATTCCGCTTCCGGTTGAAGGACTGCTCAATCCCGAGCTTGCCCACCGCTTCGACGACTTCACCGAGAAGAACTCCGCCTATACGCTGTCGCCGGCTACGATCGCGGTCAACCTCGACAAGGATTTCGAGCAACTCCACCCCAAGCAGCTGCGCCGCGTCGTGCTCGGGCCTTTCTATTCGGCCGGGATCACCGACAACAATTCGACGGTGACCGACATTCTGGACAAGGTGCGCAAGCCGGAAAACGCCTGGCTGCTGACCTGGACCATCCAGGAGGTTTATTCGAAATCCGAAAAGCCAGGTCGCAAGGGGTTGTTTTCGAGCGAGAAGGCGACGCAGGAATTCTTCATCGACACCGACGATCTGGAGGCGGCGCGACAAGGCGTGTCGAGCTACGAGAAGCACGCGCTGATCCCGCATGAGGCCTATCAGGCGCTCTACGCCGCCGGCGAGGCGCAGAAGATCTTTTCCGGCTACAAGGTCCACATCCTGTCCAAAGGACAGGTCATCAGTGACGTCTGACAGTCAAACCGCGGAGCATCCTTCATGGACACCGGCCTGACCACGATTTCGGAAGCGGCAATCGAAAAGCACCGCGCCACCGCGCAGAGCTTCATCACCCGCATCGTCGTGCTGGAGGACCCGTCGCGGGAATCCGGTACCGCACTGGCCGGCACCAACCGCCGCTTCGTCTCGACCGTCTCGGTCGGCTCGGTGCGCCGCACGCGCGAGGTCGAGTTTTCCAAGACCGTCGCCGCCGTCCATCCCGACGACCAGCTGCTGAGCATTGCACAGCACATGCTGCTTTATCGCACCCGGCGCGGGCTGGCGATCGCGCTGGCCATCGCCGATGTCTTCGCCGAGGGCTCAGATCTCGAGAGCCTGAAGGCGAAAAACGCCCGCGCGCCGCTCGAAGGCGACGAGGCCGCCGCCTTCAAGAAGCTGCTGTCGGCCTCGGCCTATATTTCGGCCTTCAGCCTCGCCTCCTATCTGTTCCAGCTGATCGACAGCGATGGCGAGGCGCCGAACGACACGCCCGAGCCGGACTTTTTGTTCGACACGCCGCAGGACGCGGTGAAATCGATCGTGGCCGGCCTCGACAGGGCGATAGCAGGCGCGAAGGACGACGCCGAGCTGATGACCCGGGCGCGCGCCTTCGCCCGTGTCGTCATCGACGGACTTTTGGCGCGAAAGGGCCGCTTCGACGGCATTGGTCCGTTTGAGAATGCGCATATCCGCATCGACGTCGACGACTTCACCCTCGACGGCTTCGACGTCGCGCCGGGCAAGCGGTCGAAGCCGCTGGTGATGACCTTCAAGAAGCCGGAAGAGGTCGTCGGCAACCACATCGCCAAATACCAGTCGGTCAAGCTCGCCAAGATGCTGATGGCATACGATTTCGAGCGCGAGTTGAACCCGTTCGTCGAGCTCGGCGGCTTCCTGTTCACCTTCATCGGCGACGGCGCGCCCGGCACCGGCAAGACGACGCTGATCCAGATGATCGCCGGTCTCGTCAACGGCTACTGCCAGGTCGCCGGCTATCCCTTCGCCTACGAGAATTTCGGCGTCGACCAGATCTCCTCCTATCAGGGCAAGTCGGGCCAGAACTGCCGCCAGTTCATCAACAATGTGCTGAACCCGCGCGTCATCGGCTTCGGCACCATCGACGATATCGACCAGGTGGCGGCCCGCCGCTCCGACGATCGCGCCTCGGCCGGCCAGCAGGAAATCACCGGCGTCCTGATGGACGCATTCGGGGGTGCGGCCACGGTGGTGCGCGGCAACTGCTCCTTCGGCATGTTCTCCAACTATCCCGAAAACGTCGACGACGCGCTGCGCCAGCGCGCCGGCGCCCGCTGGCTGGTCGATGGGCCCCAAACGCGCGACGACTATATCGACATCTTCGTGCTGCTCGCCGGCAAGAACCACAAGATCCCGCTCGGCGACCACAAGCTCTATGCCGCCCAAGAAATCCAGCGCGCGGTGATGGAGGCCTATGAAGAGCACGAGAAGCCCAGGGAAGACGGGCTGATGAAGGTCTATGAGCGCTACATGAAGGAGAACGGCGCGCCGAAGTCGATGGCCGACATCGGCACCTATCTGCACATGATCAAGGAGGCCGAGCCGCGCTTCACCGGCCGCGCCATCAAGAACGTCACCGATGCGATCAAGATGCGCGCCATGGACATCGAGTTGCCGGATGAATGGTTCGAGAAGCCGGAAGTCTTCATGCACAGGAGCTACGACGACAAGAAAGCGATGATCGAGGAACTGCGCGGCCCGTTCTCGATGGACATGGTCATGCAGGAGGTCAACCGCTACGCCGACTCGGAGTTCCGCTATTCCGACAAGTCAGACGACGCCGCAGTGACCAAGATGATCCGCGACACCCGCCTGCGCGACCGCGCGGTCCGTGAGATCGAGGAGCTGAAGAAGAAGGGCCTGTGGAATGCGTGAGACGCGCCGACGCTCCCTTCTCCCCTTGTGGGGTCCGAAGGACGGGGCGAGACCGGTGGCTCGCCCCCGGGCGGTGGGGGGGGGGGGGGGCCGGGGCGGGGGGGGGGGGGGGGGGAGGACACCACCAAACCACCCCCCCCACCGCGCCGCCCCCCCCCACCAAACCAGGCCCGGCGAAACC